>JBFEVY010000064.1:0-13148 GCA_041546665.1 Spongiibacteraceae bacterium
GAAGCTGATAGTGTGTCGCATGGCGGTAGGGTTTATCGTCCAGGGGATCAAAAAAACTCTCGCAATCACTTTCCTGCGAAGCACAGATATCGGATGAGTTCACGACCCAGATACTGACGCCTTCTCCCCGTCGAGTGTAAACATCCCGCGCGTATTCCAATGCCTGCTCGGGGTCTTCGGCGTGCAAGCTACCGACGTGTTTGTGATCAAGCCCGCGACGCGAGCGAATAAATACTTCGTACAGATTCATATTTGATTTGGTCATTTTTCATTCCTCAGGCAGTGCGCTGCGTAGACATTTTCTGCTCATAGGCTTCAAGCGCTTCCCTCACCCACTCGCCTTCTTTGTGAGCACGCTTGTGATGTTCCAGGCGGTCACGATTGCAGTGCCCGTTACCCTGAATAACATCGTAGAATTCCTGCCAGTCAATTTCGCCGAAGTCATAGTGACCCCGCTCTTCGTTCCAGCGCAGATCAGGGTCCGGCAAAGTGAGACCGATTGCCTCGGCTTGTGCGACACTTTGGTCGACAAATTTTTGACGCAACTCATCATTGGATTGACGCTTGATCTTCCAAACCATTGATTGCGCAGAGTGATCAGATTCACTGTCATGCGGGCCAAACATCATCAAAGATGGCCACCAGAAACGGTCAACAGAATCCTGGGCCATTTTCCGCTGCTCTTCGTTTCCTTCCATTAGCTTCATCAGGATGTGATATCCCTGGCGCTGGTGGAAACTCTCCTCTTTACAAATTCGTACCATTCCGCGAGCGTAGGGGCCGTAAGACGTGCGCTGCAGAGACACCTGATTCACAATCGCCGCGCCGTCGACCAACCAGCCAATAGCCCCCATATCCGCCCAGGTTAATGAGGGATAGTTAAAGATTGAAGCGTATTTCGCCGCACCGCTGTGCAAGGCTTCGGTCAACTCCTCACGGGTAATACCGAGGGTTTCGGCGGCGCTATAAAGGTAAAGCCCATGCCCGCCTTCATCCTGCACTTTAGCGAGCAATACCGCTTTTCTGTGCAATGTCGGCGCCCGAGTGATCCAGTTTCCTTCGGGCTGCATCCCGATCACCTCAGAATGGGCATGCTGAGAAATCTGCCGAATCAGGTTTTTTCGATACTTTTCGGGCATCCAGTCCTTCGGCTCGATTTTCTCTTCATTATCGACCCGCTCCTGAAATTTTGCCTCGAGCTCTTCAATACTTTGTGAAAGTATCGATTTCGAATATGTTGTTTCCATTCCTTTCACCTCTCTTATTCGCCAACTCGTTCAATGACTAGAGCTATACCCTGCCCTACGCCGATACACATCGTACAAAGCGCGTACCGCTTCTTCTTCTCCAGCAACTCGTACATGGCCGTAGTCACCAGCCGCGCACCACTCATGCCAAGAGGGTGCCCCAGTGCAATCGCACCGCCGTTCGGATTAATGCGCTCGTCATCATCCTTTAAGCCCAAAGCACGAATTACCGCCAGACCTTGTGCGGCAAAGGCCTCGTTCAATTCAATAACGTCAATATCGTCGATACTGAGGTTTAGACGCTCCAACACCTTCATCGAGGCCTCGTACGGACCGAAGCCCATGATTCTCGGCTCCAGGCCACTGCTCGCCATACCGAGAATTTTCGCCTTCGGTGTCAGGCCATATTGCTCAACGGCCTTTTCTGAAGCGATCAACAAAGCACAGGCACCATCGTTAACACCCGACGCATTGCCTGCGGTGACGGAGCCACCGTCACGGAAGGGAGCGCGCAATTTAGCGAGCCCTTCGGCGGTGGTTTCGGGGCGAATGTGCTCGTCCTTGGAGACAACAACCGGCTCGCCTTTTCGCTGCCGAATACTGACGGGACAGATTTCGGCATCAAAACGCCCTCGTTCCTGTGCGGCATGAGCCTTGGCATGAGATCGCGCCGCCATGGCGTCCTGATCGGCACGGGAAATAGCAAAGTCTTCGGCAACGTTTTCAGCGGTCTCCGGCATGGAATCCACACCGTATTTTGCCTTGAGATCTGTATTGATAAACCGCCAACCTATCGTAGTGTCAAAGATCTCCATATTGCGGCCAAAAGCCTGTGCTGATTTCGGCAAAACAAAGGGTGCGCGGGACATGGATTCCACACCACCAGCAATCGCCAGATCCATTTCGCCAGCGCGAATCGCTCTTGCAGCAGTTCCCACCGCATCCATGCCAGAGCCGCACAGACGATTAATAGTTACACCGGGAACCGATGGCGACAGGCCAGCCAGCAACGCTGACATGCGCGCCACATTGCGATTATCTTCCCCCGCCTGATTGGCGCAGCCATAGAAGACATCCTCTACTTTTTCCCAATTCACCCCGCTGTTTCTTTCGATCAGCGCCCGCATCGGTATTGCGCCCATATCATCCGGGCGCACATCCGCCAGGACACCGCCGTAGCGACCAATTGGCGTTCTCTGTGCATCGCAAATAAATGCGTCACGCAATTCCATCTAACTCTCCTAAACTTTTACTTAATCTCACAGCAGCGGCGCCATTCCACGCTCCGGACTACTTACCTTTGAACGCAGGCGCCCGCTTATTCATAAATGCATCAACCCCTTCCCGGTAGTCTTCGGTTTTGCCCGCTGCGCGCATCAACTCCTTTTCCAGCTCGAGCTGCTCGTCCAGCGAATTTGTAGCAGAAGCAAGGAAAGCTCTTTTGGTAAAACCAAATCCCTTAGTCGGCTGGGTCGCCAGCTGGGTTGCGAGCGTGCGCGAGACCTCTTCCAGCGCCTCGTCTTCTACAACCTGCCATATCATTCCCCATTCCTGCGCCTGCTCTGCTGACACCTTAGGCCCCAGCATCGCCAGTGCCTTTGCGCGGGCCATACCGACAAGGCGCGGTAGATGCCATGTACCACTGGAGTCAGGAATCAAACCGAGCTTGCAAAAGGATTCAATGAAAGAAGCGGATTTAGCTGCGATAACAATGTCACAAGCCAAGGCAATATTAGCCCCCGCACCTGCGGCAACACCGTTTACCGCACAGACCACGGGCTTTTCCATCCCGGTAATCAAGCGAATCATCGGGTTGTAATATTTTTCAACGGACTCGCCCAAATCAGGCATGGCATCGCCAGGGGAAACAGCGCGGTCGTTCAAATCCTGACCGGCGCAAAATCCCCTGCCATTTCCTGTCAACAACACACAGCGAATTGAGTCATCGCCGGCGCAACACTCCAACACCTCGCGGAATTCGAGATGCATATCAACGGTAAAACTGTTCAGTGAGCTTGGCCGGTTAAGCGTGACAAATGCCACGCCGGACTCGATATTGACCTGAATATTTTCGTAGTTCATCGGAGTGTCTCCGTAATCATTATTAGTCTTCGCGACGCTCAACAAGCGTCATAATATCGTAGAGCGCGACGAGGTCGTCGTTCTGATTGGTCACTTCAATAGCCCATTGCACTACGCCATTGGGCTTTTCATCTCCACGCTGCGCCTTTTTGATTTTTTTCTTCACGGTAAGCTTGGCCTGGATGGTATCTCCGATGCCTACCGGCTCGATAAAGCGCAGGTTTTCCAGACCGTAGTTGGCGATTACAGGGCCTTTCGCCGGGTCAACAAACATGCCAGCCGCAGCTGACAAAATAAAATAGCCGTGGGCAACACGCTTTCCGAAGAAGGAGTCTTTAGCCGCAATTTCGTCAAAGTGTGCATAGAAATGGTCACCGCTAAGGCAGCCGAAATTGACAATATCGGCTTCGGTCACCGTGCGGCGGTGTGTAACAAGCGTTTCTCCGATAGCCAGTTCTTCGAAGTATTTGCGGAAGGGGTGAACACCATCGCTTTCCACCATCGCGCCTCGGTGATATTCAGAGGTCACCACAGACAGTGAACGCGGCGATCCCTGGATCGCAGTGCGCTGCATATAGTGTTTAACGGCACGCAAGCCGCCCAATTCTTCACCGCCACCAGCGCGACCAGGGCCACCGTGAACCAGCGGCATCAAGGGTGATCCATGCCCGGTAGACTCCGCGGCGCAGTCGCGGTCGATAATCAACATACGACCGTGCCAGGCCGCCGCCGTGGTGATAATGGATTTTGCCTCTTCCGCGTTATGGGTAAATACTGAAGCGGCAAGGCTTCCTTTGCCCAGCTGGGCAATCTTGGCCGCGTCTTCGATCTCGTCGTAAGGCATCACCGTACTAACCGGACCAAATGCCTCGACTTCATGCACCAACATTTTTTGGAAAGGCTTGTCGCAAAACAGCACGGTTTTCGGGAAGAATGCGGCGGCTTCCTTGCTTGCGCCGATCACATCGAAATCGTCGGTTCCGCCGTAAACAATCTCGCATTCGCCGGCCAGTCGATCCAGCTGCTGGCGAACGTCCGTCACTTGCGCTTTGCTAATCAAGGCCCCCATCCGGGCTTCTTTCTCGGCGGGGTTACCAGCTACAATCTTGTCCAATCTCGCTGAAAGGGCCTCAATAACGGCTTGGACCTTGTCACGGGGCACAACAACACGGCGAATTGCGGTACATTTTTGCCCCGACTTCACCGTCATTTCCTTCGCGACTTCCTTCACGAACAATTCGAACTCCGGATCCTCTACGGCAACACTTTTACCTAGAATGGCGGCGTTCAGGGAGTCTGCTTCCATATTAAATGGAATAGAGTTAGCAACAATATTGGGGTGCGTACGCAACTTTCTGCCAGTTCCGGCGGAACCGGTAAACGTCACGGCATCCTGCTCGTTGAGGTGATCCAGCAAATCACCAACCGACCCACAAATAATCTGTATTGCGCCCTCGGGGAGGAATCCACCCGCAACAATGTCGCGCACCATGGCTTGCGCCAGATAGCATCCGGGGGTTGCCGGTTTGACAATAACCGGTACCCCGGCGAGCAAACTTGGGGCAATCTTTTCCAACATTCCCCAACAGGGAAAGTTAAAAGCGTTGATATGAACGGATACACCCTGCTTTGATGTCAGAATATGGCGCCCCAGAAAAGTACCATTCTTGGACAGAACCTCCGGATCACCCTCAGCAAGAACGGTATCGTTGGGCAATTCCCGGGTTGCGAGACTGGCATATGAAAAAACTGTCCCAAGGCCGCCTTCGATATCGACCCAACTGTCCGCACGCGTTGCACCGGTTCGATACGAAAGTGAATAGAATCGTTCTTTTTCTGCCATAAGATGCTTGGCCATAGCCTTGAGCGCTGCAGCGCGCTCATGAAAAGTCATGCTGCGCAGCGCGCGGCCACCGACTTCCCGTCCGTACCGAACGACCTCGCTAAAATCGATACCTTCACTCGACACTTCGCAAATGGTTTCACCACTTATAGAGTCAACAACTTCAACTCCTTGACCTGCGCCTTCCCGCCACTCACCGGCAACATAACTTTCTAGCTTCATAAATCTGGCTCCAACTGCAACTTGTGGACTGAATCGATCGCGCAAACAGCAGTCATTTCCCCGCTTTGGTACGCGCTGTTATTTGAAAACCAATATTATGATACACAATATATGCCTTTAGTAAAGTTTTATGTAATACTTTATAAAACATCAAGCGAGCAGGTCACGGAGCCCTTCAATGCAACACATCGACAACACCAGAGATTCAGCCCCCATCCGCTACCATCTCGATGGCCACACAGCGGTAATTGCCATTAACAACCCCCCGATCAATGCGATTTCAGCTTCGGTACGACAATCACTGCTCTCAGCACTGGAGAAGGCGCAGGCAGACAACGCTCAAGCGGTACTTCTCTATGGTGAAGGCAAGACATTTATCGCGGGAGCAGACATCTCTGAATTTGACAAACCGCAGGCGTTTCCGCAGCTCCCCGACGTCATAGCGGCCATCGAGGCCTGCCCAATACCGGTGGTAGTCGCAATGCACGGCAACGCGTTGGGCGGCGGCCTCGAGATTGCAATGGCAGGACATTACCGCTGCGCTAAAAAAGGCACGAAGCTCGGTCTGCCGGAAGTGAATTTAGGCCTGCTGCCAGGCTCCGGCGGCACCCAACGATTGCCCAGGTTAGTGGGCGCAGAAAAAGCGCTGGATATGATTCTGGGAGGTAAACCCATCTCCGCTGAAGCCGCGCTGCAATGCGGCTTGCTTGACGCCCTCGTCGACGGCCCTCTTCCCCGCGCCGCCCTTGGCTACGTTGAATCCCTGCTCAAGGACAAATGTGGGCCGAGAAAAACCAGCGATAAGCCCGCTACCCAAGCCGACCCCGACCTATTCGCCGCAAAACGCGCAGGCCTTCAGCGCGCGGCAAAGGCGATCCTCGCCCCCGGCTATATCATCGACCTGGTTGAACTGGCCACTCAGACCCCGGTCTCTGAAGGGCAACGCGTTGAACGGGAGCGTTTTTTGGAATGTAGGGAGTCCCCCGCTTCAGCCGCAATTCGCCATCTTTTTTTCGCTGAACGCGCCACGACAAAACTGGACGACATCAGCCCAAAGACGCCGCCTAGAACTGTTGAGCGCGTCGCCGTTATCGGCTCTGGCACGATGGGCAGCGGAATCGCCATGTGTTTCGCCACGGCTGGCTACGATGTCACCCTGGTAGACACTGCTGAGGCAAATTTGCAGCGTGGTATGACCAGTATCCGCAATAGCTACGAGCAAAGCCTGAAACGCAAGATCATGGATAAAACCGCCATGGAGCAAGCTCTGGGCAATATTCAGCCAACCACCTCACTGCAGGACATTCACAATGCAGACCTTGTCGTGGAGGCCACGTTTGAAAGCATGCAAGTTAAGCTCGAGGTTTTTGCCCAACTCGACGAGATTTGCAAACCGGGTTGCATCCTGGCCACCAACACCTCCTATCTGGACGTCAATGAAATCGCACTTTCAACGAAAAGGCCTCAAGATGTAGTGGGCGCTCACTTCTTTAGCCCCGCCCATATCATGAAGCTGCTCGAAGTTGTTCGGGGAGCACAAACCGCAGACGATGTTGTCCTGACGGTGATGAATATCGCAAAACGCATCGGTAAGATTCCCGTTGCAGTGGGTGTTTGCCATGGCTTTGTTGGCAACCGCATGCTGCGGCAGTACGCCCGCCAAGCGCAGTTGCTACTTCTAGAAGGCGGCACCCCCCAGCAGATTGACAACGTCATTCAGCAATGGGGAATGGCGATGGGGCCGCTTTCGGTCGCAGACCTGGCTGGCTTGGATATCAGCTACCGGTCACGCCGTGACCAAGGAATCGAAAGTGGCAGCCAGCCGGAAATCTCCGTACCCGACGCCCTTGTGGAAAGCGAACGACTGGGCCGCAAGACCGGCGCAGGCTTTTATTGCTACGACCCCGAAGCCGGCAAACCTGCACCGGACGCCAGCGTCACCACCCTGATCGAAGCCCAATCACAGCGCTGGGGCATTACCAGGCGCGATCTCACAGACACTGAAATTGTAAACAGACTGATTCTTGCTCTGGTTAATGAAGGCGCAAAAATCCTTGAAGAAGGTATCGCCGCCCGAGCCAGTGACATCGACGTTGTCTACGTAAACGGCTACGGTTTCCCCCGCTGGCGCGGCGGCCCGATGTATTACGCGGAAAAACTTGGCCTGGCAAATGTAGTGTCTATAATGAGGCAGCTCGAACAATCGACGGGCGATCCATTTTGGAAACCGGCGGAGTGGCTGATCAAAATGGCAGAATCCGCAGATAACACCGCCTGACAGACGCCCGCAAATAGCTGGCCCCGCCGAACAGCGGGACCAGCAGCTTCTTTCAAACATCACCGCGATGAGGATACCAGCCAGGTTAGCGAGCACCGGCGTCCCGAAGGGAGTAGCAACAAAGGCACCAGGCAGCCTGACATAGGGAAAGGAATGTGAGTAGAAATAACGCGGTAGAAAAATGGGTTCAACAATATATTGGGCAGGAAGAGCCTCGCTCAAAATCGCTGATTATTACCGTGTTCGGCGACGCGATTTCCCCCTATTCACCCGGAATCTGGCTGGGGGAATTGATCACCCTGATGGATTCCCTGAATGTTAACGAACGACTGGTCCGCACCAGTGCTTTTCGCCTGACAGACGAAGGCTGGCTGCAACCTGAACGCATCGGCCGACGCAGCTATTACTCACTCAGCCCCACTGGAACCAACCGCTTTGAATCGGCATACCGGCACATTTACCAGGCGGCAGTAGACAATTGGGATGGAGAATGGACCATCGTTGTCATTCAGCGGAATATCGAAGCAACCGCTGAGCGTAGCGAAGTCCGCAAGGAACTCGAATGGAACGGGTTTTCACTGGTGTCCAACGGGGTATTCATGCATCCCCAGGCCAGCCTGGCCAGCGCGAGCAAAATCATTAAAAATAATGGCCTTGAAGATCGTTCTTTAATATTCCGAGCGACCTCCATCAAAGACGACGATTTCTCCAGCAATGATTTAAAAATCAGAGAGTGCTGGAATCTCGACGAAGTAAAACAGCGCTACACCCAATTTATAACAGACTTTAAGGCCCTGGCAGGAACCCTGAAGAAATCGGATTTAACACCACTGCTCGCGTTTCAAATTCAGACTTTGATGATTCACTCATTTCGTCGAGCCAATCTGCACGACCCACAATTGCCTGCACGACTTCTGCCCGATAACTGGCCGCGGCATGAATCGTTTTCCCTGTGCAAGAAAATTTATAGTCTTACCTGTGAAGCGGCACACGCCTACGTGGGAGAAGTCATGTCCCTGGACACATCGCTAGCAAAGGGCACTCGACTTAATATCCATGTGGAAGATCGCTTTAAGCGATAAAGGCCGCACGCAAAAATGCAACGCGCAGCATTCAATAAGATTGGACTTGGTTATGGCAAAAATCTACGCAATCGACGGCGTGATCCCAGTGGTAGCACCAGGCTGCTTTATCCACCCCGACGCGATCCTTATTGGCGACGTCATCGTTGAAAAGGACTGCTACATCGGCCCGGCCGCTGTACTGCGCGGTGACTTCGGCCGTATCACAATCAGGCAGCGAGCAAATATTCAGGACACCTGTGTCGTGCACTCCTTTCCGGGGCGCGAAGTAATCGTCGAAGAAGGCGGACATATCGGGCACGGCGCCGTTCTCCACGGCTGCATCATCGGCAGCAATGCACTGGTGGGCATGAATTCCGTCATCATGGATGAGGTTATCGTCGGCGAAAACGCCTTCATCGGCGCCGGCTCATTTGTAAAATCAAAATTTGAAATCCCACCCAACAGCCTAGTTACCGGCTCACCCGCTAAGATCTTGCGCACATTATCCGAAGATGAAATCAGCTGGAAACGCAAAGGCACACAACAATATGTTGAGCTAGCCCAACGCAGCATGGCCTCTATGAAACTTGTTGAACCGCTAGCGGAAATCGAGCCCGACCGGCCGACGCTGAAAATCGGTGATGGGCATGTGTTAAAACATAACCGATAACGCGACTGGCTCTTGCTAACGCTTTTTGCGAGTGCTGGCCCATTGCGGACAGGACGGTGTGATTAACCGGGTGAGATGAGTGCCATCCCCCGATTATGTTGTAGAGCCCCAAAGCACGCCGTAAAACCATAGCGTTAGAAACAAAAAAGGCGAACCAGCTAGAAGCCGATTCGCCTTTCTTTGGTGTTGGTAGCGGGGGCCGGATTTGAACCAACGACCTTCGGGTTATGAGCCCGACGAGCTACCAGACTGCTCCACCCCGCATCAGAGGCTGCGCATTATAGGTACCCTAATCTGAGAATGCAAGGCCCCGTAAAAATTCTTTAATATTGGCTAAAAAGTCGCCAATTAAACCGGCGTATTCCCTTTATCAGGGGCGTTACCACCATTACTCGCTGCGGCGACGCGGTTACGACCGGCCCCTTTGGCCTTGTATAGCTGCTCGTCAGCCATATTGATGATGACGTCAGGGGACTGGTCCACCCCGGGCACAACGACCGCCACCCCCAAACTGATGGTCAGGTATTCTGAACTTGGCGAGGCATCGTGGGCTATCTTCAGGTCTTCTACACCCTTGCGCAGTTCTTCTGCCTTCGCCCTGGCACCAGCGAGGTCAGTCGCGGGCAACAGACAGGCGAACTCCTCTCCCCCATAGCGGGCAACAAGATCATGAGATCGCTTGACGCCACGCTTAAGCTCTTGTGCTACGGCGGTCAAGCCGTCGTCTCCAGCTTGGTGCCCGTAGTAATCATTGAATTTCTTGAAGTGATCAATATCCATCATGATCAATGCAATCGGCTGCTGGTTCCGCGCGCACCCTCGCCATTCCCGCTGCAGGTGTTCGTCAAAGTAGCGACGGTTAGCCACCCCGGTGAGACCATCGATAAAGGCCATCGCCCGCAGGGCATCGGCTTGCGCCTTGAGGGTAAGGTGCGTCTTTACCCGTGCCTTGACCACCGGCGGGCTCACTGGCTTGCTGATAAAGTCCACCGCGCCAACCTCAAGACCCGCCGCTTCTTCGTCGGGGCGGTGCTGGGAGGTCACAAAGATAATGGGGATGCCCTGCGTATCTTCCCCCGCCTTAAGCCGGCGGCAAACTTCAATACCGTCCATCCCCGGCATGATCACATCCAATAAAATCAGGTCCGGAGATTTCTGTGCGCAAACTTGCAGTGCATCCGGCCCATTGGTTGCCATGAACACCTCGCAGTCCCGCTCAAATATCTGATACAGAATCTGAATATTAACGGGCTCGTCATCCACGATAAGCAGTTTGGGGCGTTCAGGAAGTGACACAATGCCTGACGCAGGATTTCCGCCTTTTTTCACTTTGCTACTCTGCGACAAAACGTCAGCCTCTCCCGTGGGCATGATGCCTTTTTAACACTACAAACCGGATCATGTTACGGTACTTTTCCCTCATTCTCAAAACCGTATATTTTCATTAAAAATCAATATGTTAAAAATTACCTGCGCAGTTCATTCAACTGCCCCAGCGCCTCACTGAACTGTAGGTTTCGCACCGCCTCTGCCAGCCGCTGCGAAATCTCATTATGGGGGAGGAAGGGCTGAATTTCCCCAAACAGGGTCAAAGCTTTCATATTGCTTTCCCGCAGCAGGCCTTCAAGCTCATCAAGTTTTTCGGCTGACAACTGGCCCTCTGCTTCATCAGGCCCGGATTGTGTGTCACTTACCTGCCCCACACCTTGCGCAACGGCAATCTCCCCGAAAACCTGTAGGGTTTTTTGCAAGGCCAGATCGACTTGATCCAGGACGGGGGCTAGCCCCTCTGAATCGACGCCTTCTTTAATGGCATCTTCAAGCTCATTTACAACAGCGGCCAGGTGATCCGCGCCCAAGGTAGCGGCAATACCACGCAGGGTGTGCAGCGCGCGGCCGGCAGACTCCTTGTCCTCCTCGGCCAGGTAGTCGCGCACCGCCTGCACAGCATTTACATTCTTCTCGCCAAAGGCCGCCAGCTGGGTGAGCAGCAGGTCGCGGTTATTACCCATCCGGTAAAGGGCCGCGTGGAAATCAAAGCCCGCCACATGGGGCAAATCCGCACCGGGTTCCGGCGCAGGCCTGGGCAATATTGCGGGCGCGACATGCCCGGTATGACGCACCAACATCGCCACAAGTAACTCAAGGTCAAAGGGCTTACCAATATGGTCGTTCATCCCGGCCTCAAGACTGGCCTGCCTGTCAGAGGGCATCGCATTGGCGGTCATCGCGATAACGGGTAGCTCTGTCAGCCCCAGCTCAGTGCGAATTCTCCGAGTACTCTCGTAGCCGTCGATGTCCGGCATCTGAACATCCATAAGCACCACATCGAAGGCCTCAGGGGCGCGACGTAGAAGCTCGATCGCCTCGCCACCGCCACTCGCCTCGGTGACATCGGCCCCTTCCAAAACCAGCAGAGAACGTGCCACCTCAAGGTTGGTCGCATTGTCATCCACCAATAAAATTCGAAGCCCAGACAAGACCCTTTCAGTCGACGCCACACCCCCTGCTGCTGTCAGGGGCGTCATGGAGGTTTTTCGGGGCTTGGAGGACAGACAGTTCGCAACGGCATCAAGCAAATCTGAAGGCGTCACCGGCTTCATAAGAAAGCCATCAACTACCTGCGGGTAGGCTTTGATATTTGACAGCAAGGCACTGCGGTGCGGCGCCGTTACCATCATCAGCAAAGCCAACTTAGTGGTATCGTGCAACAACACGCGAATTTCCTGAGCGGTATTCCAACCATCCAGGTCAGGCATGGCCCAATCGATTATCGCGATGTCGAAGGGTTTATTGACCCTGAGACTACTTTTCACAAGGTTTAGCGCCTCTCTGCCGCTGGCCGCCTGCACGGGTTGCCAGCTCAGGCTATGCGCGATATTCGACGAAATCTGCCGCGCGTGTTCATTGTCGTCCACAATCAGCACACGCAGGTTGCGCAACTGCGTCGGCGGCAGCTGTATCAACTGCCCAACACCCGCTGACTCGGCGATTTTGAAATTAAGGGTGAACCAGAAACAACTGCCTTTGCCCAGCTCGCTCTCCATGTGCACTTCGCCACCCATCGCCCGAATCAGGCTCTGACTGATGACTAACCCAAGCCCCGTACCACCAAAGCGGCGAGCGGTTCCGGCTTCGGCCTGGGTAAAGGAATGAAAGACGCGGTTTTGTTGTTCCTCAGACATCCCGATGCCCGTGTCGCGGATATGAAAGTCCACACTGACGCTGTCGTCGAAGGCATCGACAATTTTGACAATGATCGTCACTTCACCTTTATTGGTGAATTTAATGGCATTACCGGCGAGATTAATCAGCACCTGCTTGATGCGGACCGAATCCCCCACCAGCATACGGGGCAGTGTCGGATCGATCTGGAACAGTAACTCCACCGGCTTGTCACCGAGATTCATTTCCAAGATAACGGCGATATCCCGCAACAATCTTTCAATATCAAAGGGCTGAGGATCCAGTACCAGCTTATTGGCTTCGATTTTGGAAAAGTCGAGAATATCGTTAATAATTTCCAGCAGTGTCGTCGCCGCCACTCCCGCCTTCTTCACATAATCCAGTTGTGCGGGCTTCAATTCACTGCGCTCGAGCAAACTCATCATGCCCAAGACCGCGTTCATTGGCGTGCGTATTTCGTGACTCATATTGGCGAGAAATTCACTTTTCGCCTTGCTGCCCGCCTCCGCTTTTTCCCGCGCCTCAATCAATTCTTGCTCTCTGCGCTTGCGGTCGC
>JBFEVY010000100.1:0-10537 GCA_041546665.1 Spongiibacteraceae bacterium
CATCAATGGAAATGATCGGGCTAACACTGATTCCCGGTGTCGTCATATCGATAAGCAGAAAGCTGATCCCTTCCTGCGGACGCCCTTCTGTACTGGTGCGCACCAGGCAGAAAATCCAGTCGGCGTGCTGGGCGTAGGTCGTCCAGATTTTGCTGCCATTGACCACATACTCGTCGCCATCCTGGACCGCACGGGTTTGCAGCGCGGCAAGGTCCGAGCCGGCACCGGGCTCGGAGTAACCCTGGCACCACCAGATATCGGAGCTTCGGGTCGCCGGCAAAAACTTCGCCTTTTGCTCGTCCGAACCGTAGCTGTACAGCACCGGCGCAACCATTTTGATTCCCATTGGCACGACGTCAGGCGCCCCTACGGCGGCCATTTCATTGCCGTAGATGTATTTCTGGGTCGCTGTCCAGTCACAGCCGCCGTGCTCTAGCGGCCAGCCATTAGCGGCCCAGCCCTGGGCATCCAGACATTTCTGCCACTCGACCATACCGGCCTTGAAGGTGTTGGGATTGCGAATTCGGGCAGCGAGCTCAGGTGTGAACTTCGCCTGCATAAAGCGGCGAACCTCTTGTTGAAACTCCCGTTCCTGCTCAGTAAATCTGGCGTGCATAGGGTGTCCTTGAAGGTTGTTATAACGGTTTTTTATTCAGGGCGATATTTTTTAAACGTCGAATAACGCGGATTATCGATCGCCAATTTGTTCAGGCTGAGGGTCGTCAACACGTCGAGTAGCACGGCATCGCTACTATCGACCTCGCCCTCTCGGATTTTGTCTATCAACAGGGCATTCAGCTCCTCCGCACTGCCCTCAGCATTCAGGTAGCGCCCAAGCAACACGCTTTCGAATTGTGCCAAAAAGTCACCCTGCAGGGATTGTCGCGCGGCGATATTCAGTGAATTCAGCGCCACTTTTGCCTTATACGCCAGCCCCGGCTCGTTGAGCTGAGGAAGTACTTCCCCTTGCAAAAACTCGACAACAGCCTCAATCAGTTCGCTTTCAGTAGGTCTGTTAATAGGCATGTCAGTGAGCCGCCTTCAGAAGTTCAATAATATCCAGCTCGCATTCCGAGACACGACGGCCAATCGCCGCGCGCTCTACCGAGCGCTGTGCGCCACTGAGGTGCACCCAACTTTGGTAGAGGCAAATCACCCCCCATTTCACAACGCCAAACAACTCCCAAAAGGCAACCCGGTCAGCGTCAACCTCCTCGACATTTGCCGCCGTTGCGTAGGCCTCAAACAGGGCCTGGCGGTCACCAAAGCCTCCCACGGGTTTGTCACTATGACCAAAACGCCAAGAGTTAACGCACAGCCACCCGAGATCCTCCATGGGATCGCCGATATGAGATAGCTCCCAATCTAAAACAGCGCGCAGCCCTTCCCCTCCCACCATCAGGTTGCCATTGCGGAAATCACCGTGTACCAAGGTAAGAGATTCGTCCTGCGGTGCGTGTTGACGCAGGTATTGAAAGGCGAGATCAAACACCGGCAAGGGCTGTTCAAAATCGCGATAGCTCTTTTCGTAAAAAGCAATTTGGCTAAGCGCATCAGCCACCGGCAGATGTGAAACACTCGTCGCCGGCACCGAATGAATCGCCGCCAGAGCACGACCACATTGCGCCGCCAAAACTTCTCTGGCAGTCGCGTAACGCGCGTCCCGAAGAATTCGTTGCGGCAGGGTCTCGCCTTCCAGGCACTCCATAACAAAGCCTTCACCCAGACCATTTTCAGGCTCCAGGGCAAGCACTATCCGAGGTGCTGGCACACCCGCCGCCACCGCTGCAACAATAACTGCCGCTTCATCGGCCTTACTCAAGGCACCTGCGAATTGATCTTCATCCTTGCCCCGACGAAGAATCAGTAATTGATTTCCAGAAGCCTTGTGAACCTCAAACCGCCAGGTTTGCGCAGCCGCTCCAGCGGTCAGCTGAACCAGCCCCGCCACCTCAACCGGCTCCTGAAAATAGCGCTGAAGAATCGACTCCAGTGTTACTTTTAGCATCTCAGGCGATGCCGGCAGCTCCGCCTGAGCAATGGTCGCCTCACCCGTCACTGAATGAGCCCCCACTCCGCATCCCGTTCACCAAAATCCCAACCGCGGCCGTCATTTTGACGGTAACGTTTCAATACCTGCCGGGCGACAGACTGGATATGCACTTCATCAGGGCCATCATAAACCCGCGCTTCGCGGGCATGTCGATACATCCTGCTCAGTGGCGTGTCATCGGTCAGACCTGCCGCACCATAAACCTGAATAGCGCGATCGATCACATTGTGCAGCATCCGCGCTCCGACCACTTTGATTAATCCGATTTCCACCCGCCCCGGATCACCGCTGTCAATGCAACGCGCCGCGTGCAGGGTAAGCTGACGACTTGCCTGAATTTCAGAAAGGCTGTCAAAAACGTGTTGTTGCATCAATTGCTTGTCAGCCAGTGACTGACCAAAGGCACTGCGCTGATGAAGGCGTTCACACATCAAATCACACGCCCGCTGCGCCTGGCCCAACCAACGCATGGCATGAAAAATCCGCCCCGGCCCCAGGCGCCGCTGGGCGATCAAAAAGCCCTCTCCTCGAGCCCCCAGCAAATGATGTTCCGGCACCCGAATATCCTCATACACCACTTCAAAGTGACCGCCATTGATTCCCAGTACGGGGGTATCACGCTGAATCTTGTATCCGGGGTGGTCCGTCGGCACCAGTATCATGCTGAACGCCGAATGATCCGGCGCATCGGCTTCAGTTCGGCACATAATAGTCGTGTAGGCAGCGATATCTGCGCCCGTGGTAAACCACTTTCGGCCATTGATATGCCACTCGCCATCTTTCAATACGGCACGGGTTTGCAACTGGGTCGGGTCAGAGCTGGCAACGTCGGGTTCAGTCATTGCAAAACTGGGGCAAATCTCCCCCGCGACCAAAGGCGTGAGATAGCGTTCACGCTGCTCTGCCGAGGCGAATTGGTGCAGCATGATTGAGTCTTGCAGAGAATAGGTGCCGAATACCCGCTGTGCATATTCTGAGCGGCCGATAATCTCATTGATGTAGACATACTCCAGAAAGGGCATGCCCTGTCCACCGATTTCTTTCGGGTGCCCCAGCGCCCACAAGCCCAGAGACTTTACTTCGGCCATCAGCTCTTTGAGCAGCGCTTCCGAGCGCGCTTTATCGGCGCCCTGAAGTACGGGTTCCGCAGGGTAAATCCGCGTTTCGACAAATTCCTTTACACGTTGGCGAACCCCAACCCAGTCATCTTGAAGTGGCATATTATTCTCCGGAATCCTTCACTTTTCAGGAGGACAATACAAACAATATCGCGCTTTATTGTCAAGTATATTGACTTATACGAATCGCGAATTTCGCGTAAATAGCGCAGCATTGAAATCCACTTCCCGACTTCAGAAAGTACTTTCTCCCCTGCACGGTCCGGAATACCGGATCAAACACAGCAACCTGGTGAGCGCGGCCCGCGCCCACCAGGTTTCTAGGCCTTACGGCGCGACAAAACACCCCGTAAATCCTGTTCAAGGGCATACAGACTCGGTAGGTAAAACAGAGTAATGACGCTACCCAGAATAACGCCCCACAACATAACCATGGCAATAGGCGCAACAACAGGATTGGTGCCGAAGGTCCCGTAGGCCACCGGGTACAATCCCGCTGCCGTGGTCACAGTGGTGAGAAAAATCGGTCGCAGTCGCGTTTGCGCGGTGCTCACCAAGGTCTCCTTATCGAGAAAACTGCCCTGCCGCGCGCGATTCAACTGATCAATCATTATCAGCGAATCGTTCACCAGAATCCCCGCCAAACCCGTAAACCCGGTCAGCGCAGACAGACTCAAGGACGCCCCCTGGAGCACAAACACAAACATAGTGCCAACAACGCCCAGCGGAATCACCATCATGACTAACAAAGGCTGAGTAACAGAGTTAAACAGCAGCACCAACAGCACCACGATGCCGACAACGCTCAGCAACGCTGCGCTGCCAATATTGCCCATTGCTTCTTGCTGGCGTGCGCCCTCACCACCTGACACGATTCTCAGATCGGGAAATTTTTCAGCCAGCTCTTGTTCCTCAATGTAGTCATTCAGATAGCGGTTTATTTCCGCAACCGAAATTTTTTCTTTGTCGACATCGGCATACACGGTAACCGTGCGCTCACCAAAGTAATGAAAAATAGCCGCTTCATTGGGTCGGGTCTCAAGTGTCGCCACATTACGCAATAGTACCGGCCGCCCCTTGTCATTGACTACGCTCAATCCATAGAGTGTCTGCAATTGACCTTGTTCCGGTTGGCGATACTGCAAACGAAATTTTATCCGCTCATCGATGGTTTGCATCTCATCGACCAGCTGACCATCAAACGCGACCCGCACTGCCCGACTCACCGCCGCTACAGTTAGGCCATAGTTCGCAAGTGATTCGTGGTTTATAACCAGGTCGACAATATCCTTACCGCTTCGGTACGACGACCAGGCCTGCACGACACCCGGATGCTCGGTAAGCACCTGTAGCAATTGATCTGCCAGCAGGTACGCCCCAGGCGCATTGCCGACGATATCGAGCTCAACGGCCTCTCCTGTGGGCGGCGAGTTTTCAAAGGGGTGTATTTGAATACTGCTGAAATCAGATTGTGTCTTAAAAAATGCCTTCATCGCCGAAATCACCTCATTCGACGTATGTAACCGCTCCGTTTGTGGGCGCAGATAAATATCAATTTTGGCCCAGGAAGCTTGGCGCCCATCGGTAATCACCGGCTCGTCCTCGGCATCGTGGTTGCCGATGGTTACTTTGGAGGCGAGAATATCGCCGGAATCCAAATTCGCCATCAACGCCTTTTCCAGACTCAAAGCACGTTGCCGCGTTGTTGAAAATGACGCCCCTATCGGCAGCTCGAGCTTGACCAGAATCTGGTCGGTATCCACATCCGGATACAGGTCAAACACCAGCCGATTCACACTGAAATAGGTGGCCACCGCTGCCAGCAACGAAATCACGATAAAACTGACTAGGCGGTGGGCAAACATGGTATGCAACATCCAACTGTAAGCTTGTTCAACGGGCGCAAACCATTTGCGCGAAAGCGTCCCATCATCCCGAGTATGCTCCAGCGCGTGGCGAATATGTGCCGGCAAAATCAGCTTACATTCCACCAGCGAGGCAATCAGAACCATGACCACCACCGCTGCCAACATCCATAAAAACTTGCCCTCCGTCCCCGAGAGGAAGATCAGCGGCATGAACGCCAGAAAAGTGGTTGCCGAGCTGGTGATCACTGGCGCGGCAATCGCATGGGTGCCATCGATCGCCGCATCAATTGGACTTTTCCCTCGCTCGCTTTCGCGAAAGATACTCTCACTAATCACAATCCCGTCATCCACCAGTACCCCGAGCATCAGTATCAATCCGGCAATGCTGAGTTGGTTCATGGTGATATCCAGCAACGGCATCATCATAAAACTCATAAGAATTGCAGTGGGGATGCCCGCCACCACCCAGATGGTAAATCGAAAGGGGAAAAACGCCAGCAGGGTAAAGAACACCAGCAGCATCCCGACAACGGCGTTATCGACCAGCACGTCGAGCATATTGCGCGCGTAGCGGGTGGTATCGTTGAACGCCGTCAACTCGACACCCTGCGGCAAAAACTGACGCTGCTCCTCGATGAATGCACGCAAATCATCGGACACTTTCAGTCCATTGGCGTTGGCAGACTTCTTCACCAACAGGCTGATGCCGGGTTCACCAAGGGCAAGCGGCTGCACTACCCAGTCTTCAAAATCGACAACGACCTCGGCAATATCTTTAACACGCACAAAATTGTCACGCCCGGCTACCCGTACTATTACGTCCTCAACATCATGAGGATCGCGAAACTGGCCTACCGTCACCACATCCCGTTCCGTGGTAAACGATTCCAGTGAGCCGCCTGAATCCCGAACATTGCGCCCTTTTATCGCCCCAATTATCTCGTTGTAATCTATCCCGAGATGATGCAGCTTCAACGGATCCAGCAGAATTTTAACTTCCTTGCGGCGATAACCTCTACGGTCAGAGCCCGCTACTCCGGGTACCTTGCGCACTGCAGTCTGCAGACGCCGCGCAGTTTGACGCAGCACATCTTCAGCGACATTGCCGTGGATAAGAATTTCCATCACTGGCGCATTATCGGGGTTTGCCACAATGAGATCGGGCTTTTCAGGTAGGTCGTCAGGCATCCGACCATAAGCTTTGTCGATAGCCTTTTGCACGTCATCCCTGAAATCGCGATTCTCATCACGGTCGTTATCCGGCTCAGACTGTACAGCCAGACTCGACAAACCTTCCATACTCGCCGACCGCAGCACATCGATCCCATCGATTTTAAGCAGCTCCTCCTCGAGTGGAATGGTGACCGACAATTCTACGTCTTCAGCGCTCGCCCCCGGACGCGCAGTCGTAATCAGAAAAAAACCGGTATCCATAGAAGGGTAGCTGCTGTAAATCTGCGATTTGGAGACGACATAACCACCAACAAAAACCATCACCAGTAACAGGTTGACCAACAGCGGGCGCCGTACAAAAAAGCCCAGTAGTGATTTCATTCGACGGCGCTCCCGACACTCGCTTCAGCGTCGGCGAGCACCACGGGTTTGCCCTCAACGAGCAGATCCAGATAAGTGGAAATTACCCGGTCTCCCGCACTCAACCCAGCAAGCACCGGTAACACCTCGCCAACACTGGCCCCTAGTACTGGCTCAACCTCATGAGCAAAACCATCCCGGTAAAGATAAACCACCCGGCGTCGATTGCGATCCACCATCAATGACTTCGGCAACACCAGGGTATTCTGACGCGCGACCCCGCTCATCATTACCGTGGCCGACATCCCCGGTCGCAACAAACGCTCGCGATTGCTCACGGTGAGTTTGACAGTAAAATTCCCGGTGTTGGTGTCAGCCGCCGAGCTTACCAGCTCCACTCGCCCCTCATAGTGTTTGCCCGGCACCGCCGGACTGCTGATATCCGCAATATCGCCCAGGCGCAGCTGGTTCACAGAACGCTCACCAACATAGGTAACAACCCGCAAGGTATCTGCCACCTGTACCACCGCCAGCGGATTACCCGGCAAAACAGTCTGGCCCGTATCAACATTTCGTTCAGTCACAACACCGTCAACCGGACTAATCAATCGGGTTTCCAGTAAGTCTTGATTAGCCAATGCCAGTGCGGCCTCGGCTTCCTCAGACACCGCCCTCGCCCGGTCAAAATCAGCCTTACTCTGCTTGAACTGCTCACGCGAAAGCGCCCCGCGAGACATCAAGCCGCGATAACGCATATAAGTGCTACGGGTTTTCTCCAACTGAGCAGCAGCGCTTTCAACGTTGGCCTGAGCCTGCTTAAGACGCAGCTGCTGTTCGCTGTCGTCTAGCTCAATCAAAAGCTGACCTGCAGAAATGCTCTGGCCGTCCTGAAAATGCACCTTTTCGACCGTCCCGGAAAAATCGACACTGATTGTGATTTTCTCCGTAGACTCAAAGTGTCCGTAACTCGCGAACTGCAACTGCCAGTCCCGGGGTTCCAGCACGAGGGTTTGTACAGCCAGCGCCGAAGGCGACACCTCTATTTCCTGAGGCGACTCTGTTCGACCACAAGCTAGCAAGCTCACAGTCAAAACGGCCAAACACGCTTGAAAAATAAAGCGCCGCATTCCCATACCATTGTCTCCGGTTATTATCGCTATACACCCGTTGTCCCAGAGTGTACCGCGATATTGTCAGAGCCAGAATTACCGAAATGTCACGCTTTCAGGCAACCCGCAGAAGCGTCCACCCTATCCCGTTGCAAGACTCGCTGAACGCAGGACGCGCTCCGTTTCGGTCGGAAACGTGCTCATGCTATAGTAATGCGCAAAGCGACAACTCGTCGCCTTACCCGTTTACCAACAGAAAGGGATTTCCATGAAACAGCGTTTCAGTTGTACGTATTTACTTGTTGTTGCTGCGGTACTAAGCGGCTGCGGCGGTTCATCCAACAGTAATAACAGCGCATCTACCTGTGAAGCCGCAACGACTACCGCCCCCTACCTCGCAAGCAGTTACGATTCCTGCAACGCATCCGATCAAAGTCTGGTTGGATTGTGGATGATCGTATCGGACTACCACATCACCAAGAACAATGTGGAACGCGACAGGCAGCAGCGCACCATTATGGCAATTACCGAACAGGGCGATGGCTTCAATGCCTTTGTCTGCAATGAAGATCCGGAACTGAGAAACATTTCTCTTTCCCGCGACGATGCCGTGCTGAGTTTCTACGACGACCGAGCAGAAGACTTCCTAGACTTAGCGATTGAAAGCAATACCCGCATGCAAGGCGAATATTTCGAGGGCTTTACTACCACGGTTCACAGCAGCTCGGCTACAGCCATTAAAATCAGCGATTCCTTGGTACCCGGTTCGCTCCATCTGGATTTTATCATGGATGGAAATTCCTATAGCGGCGATAATCTTCCAGTAGCCTGTTTCCTACAGGTAAAAGGAACTACAGTGGTCACCGACCCCGATTTATATTTCAACGCGGAAAACCTGTATTTCTTTGTTCAAATCAATAACAACGACGTTGTTGAAGAAGCCTTTATCGGTGTGGGAATCTCCGCAGATCCCGCCGACGGCCCAGATATTGACATGGATTTTTCCGAAACCTTTAACGGCTTTAACAGTGAAGATCCCGACAACTCTACGATTACCTATGTCGAAAATTCGAACACCAGTATACGACTGAATGTAAACGCCGTAGACGACTTCAATGCCAACGATGTTCTGGTTTTAGACTTTGCTGCAGAATTATAAATAAGGACAGCGATATAAGATCGCTGCCTGTAACGAAAATTACTACGCGGGCCACCTGTTAGTGATAGCCCGCTTGTTTTCACTACCAGTTGTAATTCAGTGCGGCAAAGACCTTGCGATCTGATTTCTGCCGCGCATCGTAAGTCCCCGGGAAAAATACCGTATCGATCACCTGCCCCAGCACTTTCTTATTGGTGAGGTTGCTGCCTCCCACACTGATCGTCCAACCGTTTTCTAGTGAGACTAAACTAACGCGTCCGGAAATCGTGGTATAGGCGTCCAGGAAGGTGTTGGTGTCCAGATCACCATCGGTAAACTGATCACCCTGGTAAAGAAAATCCATACTTGCCGCGACGGCCATACCCATCACAGGAAATTCAATTTTCGGCGTCAGACTCGCAGTTTGTTTCGGCGCCATAGCAATGCGACGACCACTGAGATCCTGCTGGGCATTAGTGCCTTCAGCGATTGGGGCCGGAGCATTTTGATAGTCGTCGTAGCGCGCATCCAGCAATCCCACCGAGCCGGAAAGCGTTAAAATTGGCAGCGGCGTAAGCCAGGTAAAGTCCAGCTCAACACCATCTGAAATGGCGCTGGCGGCGTTAGTCACATCAAAGAAGGCGCCGTTAAAGGCAAGCACCTGCAGGTTGTCAAAATGGGTTTGGTAGGCAACCGCATTAAAACGCAGACTATTGTCGAAAAAGCTGCCTTTCAATCCTGCCTCAACCGTATAGGCCTCTTCCGGCTCGAAATTGAGGTCCTCGCCACCAAAGGAAGCAGCATTAAAGCCGCCGCTTTTAAACCCGCGGGAATAGGTCACGAACAGATTCGCATCTTCCGTAAGGTAGTATTGGACCGACAGTTTGGGAGAGACATCCGTTTCTTTTCTATGTAGACCACGCTCGTTATATTCCTCAGCTTTGAGGGCGATTTCCATGATGCATGGCGTACCCAGCTGCGCGGTAGCACACATGCCGGTTCCCGAAGCGTCCGCGGTTTTCTCCTCCTGACTGTAACGGATCCCTGGTGTTAGCACCCAGTTGTCAGAGAGATACCAACTAAACTGCGCAAAAAAAGCCAACGCATCGACATCCAATAGGTAGTCCAGGCGGTAGCGATCATCCCCAATCAGGGCCGAGGTCAAATTCGCAATCAAGCCGATAGACGCCAGATTCAGGGTACTCAGTAAGCCACCGGTACCAATAGAGGTATTACCCGATCCCAACTGCAACAAATCATCGGTGGTGAGATAAGCACCCATATCCCGACCTGCAATAATTTCGGTACGCTGCTCAAAACGGGATTGGAAGACATAGCTGCCCACAACAAAATTTACATCTTTACCCAAGCCAAACAAGGACTCAAAACGGCCGTTAAAGCGCAGCTCCATCGATTGCTGGTCAGAGTCTGAAACCACGACCAGCCCACCGAGATCTGCCGGCGAGGTATCCAGATCAACATAGCTATCAATACCCAACTCAGTATCCGCCAGCACCAGTACAACGCCCAGGTCTTCCACCGCTCCGACATTCCCCAGCTGCCAGTCGACCTTCATCGACAGGGTTTCTGAACTCTTGTCGAGAAAGCCTGGCTGATCATAGGAGGTCCTGTGATTATAGGGATCATCCTCAATATTGGGATCGTAGTTTAGCAGGAAGGTACGCGTTCCGTCGTCGAGTTTATAAAGCTGCAGACCC
>JBFEVY010000080.1:0-11750 GCA_041546665.1 Spongiibacteraceae bacterium
ATGGTCATCGCCATCGGCCTGTGCACCGGGCTACTGACTGCCTGTGGCGGCGGTTCCAGCTCCGGTGGAAGCAATACCACTACAGCCTCGTTCTCCGCAACCGATGCCCCCGTCGATGATGTCTTTGACGTTACCGTCAGCTTTAACCGCATCGATCTCAAACCCGTTAATGGCGACCCCATCACTATTGATCTTGACGGGTCTGTTGAAATTGAAAAACTCAATGAACTGACCGGTAATGCAGCGGAACCCATCGTTACCAATGTTGAGCTGGAACCCGGTGAATATCAGTGGATTCGACTCTTTGTCGATGGCGGTTTTGCAGAGGGCTCCTATGTGATCGAACAGGAGGGAAATACCCCCCTCGATCTGTTTATACCCGGCCAGCAAAATGCCAATCCCAATACCCCGGCCCGCTTCCTCCATTTGAATTCGAGCTTTACCGTTCCCGCTGGGGGACACGCGGACTTCACCATAGATTTTGTACTGCGCAAGGGATTGACCAAACCCAATAATAGCGACTATTACCTGCTGCGCCCGGCCATGCGCTTGACCAATAATGTTGAGGTCGGCACGATCTCAGGAACTGTGGCCGATGATGTGATCACCAGCTGCCTGAGTGACGGCCCCTATACCGTCTACCTCTATGAAGGTGACCTGAATGCCGCGCAAAGTGAACCGGGCGACATTTATGACCCGACCATTGAGGACGAGGACGAAGACGACGCCGTAGATGAAGCGGGAGAGCCCCGTCCGATTACCACCGCAAGCGTCACCGCTAATGAATCCACCGGCATTTACGAGTATCAGATCGGATTTGTGCGGGAAATCGAGGGGGGATACAGCGTAGCGTTTACCTGCGACGCAGCAAACGACCTGCCGGAAACCGATGATTCAGCGCTGGAAGTACTCTTTACCGAGGTCCTTCCTGTTTCGGTCACTGCGGGGGAAACGGCAACAAAAGACTTCTCCTTCGTTCCTGAAGTCGTAACGGAAGAGCCTCTGTAACGGAGCAACCTCAGAACAACGCGGCGGTGCAGTAACCGCCGCGTTCCAATAACCCCCTAGCGTTCTGCCAGCGCTTCCAGCAACAACACCAAGCCCAGCCCTAGCACCATCAACCCCAAACACCAGCCAAGCTGTGGGTCGGCCAGCCCCTCGTGCCACGGCCAGACATTGTGCATATTCAGCGCCACCCCATGATGGGCAGCCTGCGGCGCTGCTTCAGTTAGTTTCCAGGGCCAGATAATGCTCAACGAACCGATGAGAATTCCGGTTAAAACCGACAACAGTGGCGCGCGGTGCTGATGCAGCAACCAGGAAAGAAAACGCACAAAGACCAGTAGGCCACAGGCACAACCCGCGGCAAAAATGGCGGCGGTGACCACATCCAGTGATTTAATCGCCGCAATCACCGGCTCGTACATGCCCAATAGCAGCAAAATAAAACTGCCTGAAATCCCCGGCAATATCATCGCGCAAATTGCCAGCGCCCCTGACAGGAAAATACTCAGTGGGTTGACCGGGGTATGCGCCGGGCGAATTTCACCGATAAACACAGCAAGCGCCAACCCGGCCAACAACCACAACAGGCGCCAGCGGCTCTCGGGAATTTGCCGATAGACAAACCACGCGGAGGCGAGAATCAGCCCAAAAAAAAATGACGATAACAAGGTGGGATGATGTTCCAAGGCATAGGAAATCGCCTTGGCCAGCGACAGGACGCTAACGACAATCCCGAAAATCAAACTGAGCAGAAAGCTGCCGTTAACGTGCCGCCAAAACGCTGCGGGGCCCTGACGAAACAGCACCCGCACCGCAGCGAGATCGAAGGCTTTGATACTGTCGATCAGTTCGTCGTAGATACCGGTAATAAACGCGATGGTGCCACCGGAAACGCCGGGCACAACATCTGCCGCGCCCATCGCAACGCCGCGCAAAAAGACAGCGGTATAGCGCCTTGTCATAATCGTCCTTGTAGAATTGTCAGAGCAGCGTTCGAAACGACCGCTAGGCCAGGATTCCGGAAACCAGTGGCACAAACAGCACCGGCTCGATACAGGACGACTTTATACTGCCGTCCTCCAGTTTGTCATAGACATACAGATGCTGTTGTTTTCCCTGCGGCCCCACCGGAATCACCAGTCGCCCACCCGGCGCAAGTTGATCCAGCAAGTCCTGGGGCACTTCCTCTGGCGCCGCAGCAGAAAGAATTGCATCAAAAGGCCCGCGCTGCGGCCAACCCATTCCACCGTCGGCATGGCGCAGATGGACATTGTGAAGGGCCAACTGGCGCAGCCTGGCCCGCGCTTTTTCCTGTAAGGGTTTGATTCGTTCTACGCTGAACACCCGGCCGGTAAGCTGGGCAAGAATGGCCGTCTGGTAACCGGAGCCAGTACCAACTTCAAGCACCCGTTCACATTCCCCTTTTTCAAGCAGCAACTCGGTCATTCGCGCAACGATATAGGGCTGCGATAAGGTCTGCTGAAAACCGATGGGCAGGGCGCTGTCTTCGTAGGCGCGATGCGCCAGTGCCTCATCGAGGAAAATATGCCGAGGTGTCGCACGAATCGCTTCAAGCACCCGAGAGTCACTGATGCCCTGCGTTCTCAGGCGCTCTATCAGACGATCTCTGGTGCGCTGGGAGGTCATCCCAATACCGCGTAAGTTCTCTGTCACCCTTGTTGTTCTCGCTATACAAACCTTACCGGCTAACTATACAAGCCTTGCCTACTATGATGTGGCGTAATCGACCAATTCTCGCACAAGCGTCGTGGCGAAACAGCCCCTGGGCAGAGAAAAGCCAAGCTCCAGACTCTCCTCGCCGACAAATTCGGCGCTCAGTGTCTTGGGCAAGACCCTTAGCGCCCGTCGCTCCATCTTCATCCCGTGACGCAGCAGCCCCGCACACAATGCGGCATTACCGTCGAAGATGACTTGCTCAAGCGCCGCGACATCCCCTCCCACTTCAAGCTTCTGGGCCTTGCCAAACAGCGGCCCGCTGGGGTGAATATCCCCCTCCTCCATGCGTTGCACTATCTCAGCATCGACCTCTGCGCTGAATACGCTGCCGCTGTCGCGAAGATTGAAAACATCTCCTTCTAGGGGCGTGTTCCAGGTTCCCGCCTTGACTCGTGATGCAAGCACCTCATTAAACAAAAATGAGCGCGCCGAGGAAAGATACATCCCCTTTTCAAATTTGTCGGGCCGCGATCGGTCGGGCCGCGTACTCCCTTCAAAATAGGCCAGCGCCGCATCAATATTCCCGCCATCGCGGCCGAAACGCTGTTCACCAAAGTAATTTGGCACGCCAGCGCGAACAACATCAAGCTGCGACATCAACTGCTGCCTGTCACCGGCAAATTCCCGCAGTCTGATCACAAAACGATTACCGCGATGGCTACCCGGCCGCAGCTTCTGACGATGGCGGCCGTGTCGCAAAACCCGCCAGCCATGTTTCTCGTCGCCGCTTTGGTTATGATTCGTCGAAAATTGCCAGGCCGTTTGTGCTGCCCAATCGCGCCCGTGTTTTCCCGGCAGGTGAACGCAAAACCACTGCCGTGTCAAAGCGTGCCGGTCCTTCAAGCCCGAGTAGGTCACCGCGCGTTCGGAAACCCCGGCCAGCCGCGCCAATTGACGGGCAATATAGGCGGTGTTTTCACCCCGCTTTTCTATCCACAACCAGTCGAATTCTCCGTCGTCGCTAAATGCCACTTCGAACAACTCTTCTACTTCAAAATCTTCCGGGGTGTAACGCAGTACCGCCGTGGCTTGCTGGCCCTGGTTGGCCGTCGGCCAATCAAATTCAGGCATTCTCGACCCGCTCCAGCAATACTACCGCATCGACGGCGATCCCTTCGCAACGGCCAACAAAGCCCAGCTTTTCCGTCGTTGTCGCTTTCACGCTGACCTGCCGCACCGAAACCTGCAACACGGCGGCAATACTCTCGCGCATCACCTCGATATACGGCGCCAACCTGGGTTTCTGCGCCGCCACGGTAATATCGGCATTGCCGAGCTGATAGCCCTGCTCGCAAACAAGCTGATAACAGTGGGCGAGTAAAGCGCGGCTATCAACGTTTTTAAAATTGGGATCAGTGTCGGGAAAGTGTTTACCAATGTCCCCCAGTGCAAGAGCACCCAATAAAGCATCGCAAAGCGCGTGCAGCGCAACGTCGCCATCGGAATGTGCCAGCAACACGCGCTCAGAGGGAATCTGCACGCCGCAGAGGGTAATACGATCATCGCCCTCAGGGCTGTCGGCAAAACGGTGGACATCATAGCCGTGTCCAATACGGATGGCACTCATCGCGAGGGCTCCTTGTTCAGATTCGCCTCTGCAAGAAAGTAGGCCGCCAGTTGCAGATCAGCTTGGTAGGTAATCTTGATATTGCAGTGACTGCCCTGTAAGACCACCGGCGACTGACCGACCTGTTCCATAGCAGAGGATTCATCGGTAACGGTAAGGGCATTTTCCCGACAGAACGACAGTGCGTTACACAATGCGCGGTAGCGAAACATCTGGGGCGTCAACGCGCGCCAGAGCTGGCTGCGGTCAACCGTTTCCTCAACGTTTAAGCCCCCTCCTACCCGTTTGACCGTATCCACCACCGGGAGCGCCAACAAGGCACCGTGGTCAGCTTCGGCAGCACCAGCCAGCAAGTCGCTTAATTCGGTATCGCTGAGACAGGGTCGAGCGGCATCGTGGACAAGTACCCAATCATCATCGTGGGCCTCACCCGCCAGAGTTTGCAGGGCACGTTCAACCGAATCCGCGCGTTCACTGCCGCCGGTTGTCATGCGAATACGGGGGTCAGTCGCTATGGAAAGAGTTTGAAAAAGCGTGTCTTCAGGATGCAGCGCAACCACAATCGCAGAAAACTCAGTGCGCTTTAGAAAGACGTTAATACTGTGTTCAATAACGCGCCGCCCCGCCAGCTCGCAATACTGCTTTGGCAACTCGCTGCCAAAACGACTACCGCGCCCGGCAGCGGGGATCACAACCCAGTAACGGGGCGAGGAATTACTTGTTTTCATCGACTATCTGGTAAAAGGTCTCGCCTTCCTTGACCAGCCCCATTTCATTGCGCGCCCGTTCCTCAACGCTGTCGAGGTCATTTTTGAGGCTTTCCACCTCTCCGACCAAGCGTTGGTTGCGACTCTGAAGCTGACTATTCACCTCGCGCTGCTCGTCAATCTCGCGATCGAGACTGACAATCTGTTCCCAGCTGCCAGCCCCCATCCACAGACGGTACTGGAGCATAGCCAGAATCAGTAGCAGTAAGTAAAGCAGTCGACGGCGGGTCATCATCGTCCTGTCAGTATTCTTCCAGAGCCGCGCTTCAAGCATCGATTTCCCGTCCAAAAATCCGCGTTAAGGCCACAGGACCTCAACGCTGATAATCAGGCGCGGAATTCGTCACGACCACGGTAGGCTGCGCCCAGCTCCGCTTCAATGCGCAGCAGACGGTTGTATTTAGCAACCCGGTCTGAACGGCACAGCGAACCCGTTTTAATCTGACCAGCAGCTGTCGCCACGGCCAGATCAGCTATCGTAGTATCTTCTGTCTCGCCACTGCGATGCGAAATCACAGCAGTGTAGCCCGCATCCTTGGCCATCTTGATCGCGTCAAGCGTCTCGGTGAGAGAGCCGATCTGGTTAAATTTAATCAGAATCGAGTTGGCAATATTGTTGTCGATACCGCGCTTGAGGATGCTGGTATTAGTCACGAACAGGTCGTCACCAACCAATTGCACGCGGTCACCAATCAACTTGGTCAAGGCATCCCAACCGTCCCAATCGCTTTCGTCCATACCATCTTCAATAGAAATGATCGGGTATTTTTCGCTCAGCTCCGCGAGATAAGCCGCAAAGCCCTGCGCATCAAATTCCTTGCCTTCACCGCTGAGTACATACTTGCCATCTTTATAGAATTCAGAAGAGGCGCAATCCAGTGCCAGGGTTACGTCTTCACCTAATTTATAACCGGCGTTGGCTACCGCTTCAGCGATGACTTCCAGAGCCGCCTCATTAGATGGCAGGTTCGGGGCAAAACCACCCTCATCGCCTACTGCCGTGTTCAAGCCACGTGCTACCAGCACTTTTTTCAGCGCGTGGAAAATTTCGGCACCCACACGCAACGCCTCGGTGAACGTCGGCGCGCCAACAGGCTGTACCATAAATTCCTGAATATCGACGTTGTTGTCAGCGTGCTCTCCGCCGTTGAGAATATTCATCATCGGTACCGGCATGCTGTACTTGCCTTCCGTACCGTTAATTTGCGCAATGCGCTGGTACAACGGAATGCCCTTTTCGATGGCGGTTGCTTTGGCGGCCGCCAGTGACACCGCCAGAATGGCATTGGCTCCCAGCGTGGCTTTGTTCTCAGTACCATCGGCATCGATCATCGCCTGGTCCAGCGCGCGCTGATCTTCCGCATCCATTCCCATCAACAGGTCGCGGATCGTGGTGTTGATGTTGGCCACCGCCGTCAACACACCCTTACCCAGATAGCGGGATTTATCGCCATCGCGCAATTCAAGCGCTTCGCGTGAACCCGTTGAGGCGCCTGAAGGTGCGCAGGCTGAGCCAATTGCGCCCGAAGCCAGTACCACTTCCGCTTCAACAGTTGGATTCCCACGGGAATCGAGCACTTCAAATGCTTTGATATCGACAATTTCTGCCATCAGTTCTCTCCAAGAAAAATCGTTTTAATCTTTACACAGACACCCCACCGGGCAGTCTGCTGTTACTGAATATCGAGTGGCGGCAGGTTCTTCACCACATCGTCAATTGCTTTCATCTGTGCCAGGAACGGCTCCAGAACATCCAGTGGTAAGGCACTGGGGCCATCACACTTGGCCTTATTCGGATCGGGATGAGCTTCCAAAAACAACCCAGCGATCCCGAGCGCCATACCCGCGCGCCCCAGCTCGGCAACTTGGTGCCGGCGTCCGCCAGAGGCGGCGCCCATCGGGTCGCGGCACTGTAGTGCATGGGTCACATCGAAAATCAACGGCGCACCGCCACTGACCTCGCGCATAGTGCGAAAACCCAGCATATCGACAACCAGGTTGTCGTAACCGAAATTGCTGCCGCGCTCGCACAACATGATTTTTTCGTTACCGCACTCGGCAAACTTCTCAACAATATTCTTCATTTGTGCGGGGCTTAAAAACTGCGGCTTCTTCACGTTGATTACCGCCCCGGTCGCCGCCATAGCCTGCACCAGATCCGTTTGGCGGGCGAGAAAAGCAGGCAACTGAATGACATCGCAGACTTCCGCCACCGGCGCCGCCTGATAGATTTCGTGAACGTCGGTAATCACCGGCACCTTGAAGGTGTCTTTGATTTCCTGAAAGATTTTCAAGCCTTCTTCCATCCCGGGGCCGCGAAAGGAATGAATTGAAGAACGATTCGCCTTGTCGAAAGACGCCTTGAAAACGTAGGGAATACCGAGTTTGGCGCAGACCTCGACGTATTTTTCAGCAACCGCCATCGCCATATCCCGCGACTCCAGCACATTCATCCCACCAAACAAGGTGAAAGGACGGTCATTGGCGACATCGATATTGGCAACGGCTATCGTTTTGTCTTGCATTATTCTGTTACTCCTGTCGCCACGTGCCTGCTGTTCATCGGCAAGCACTGTGGCACAAACAACCTAGCAGGTTGAATCTTGGTTTACGACGCGCTCTTATGGGTAATGGCCGCAGTGATAAACCCGGAAAACAGCGGGTGGCCGTCGCGGGGCGTCGAGGTAAACTCAGGGTGGAACTGACACGCAACAAACCAGGGGTGATCCTCAACCTCAACCACTTCCACCAGGCTGTTGTCCGCAGACCATCCACCTATGCGCAGACCGTTTTCCTGCAAACGGGCCACGTAGTTATTATTGACCTCATACCGGTGGCGGTGACGCTCGGTAATATCGTTGGCACCGTAGACTTTGTGCGCCAGCGAACCTTCAGTAAGGTGACACAACTGCGCACCCAAGCGCATGGTACCGCCAAGATCAGAATCGCTGTCGCGCTGCTCTACATCGCCTTCCGCATTGGTCCATTCGGTAATCAAGCCGATAACGGGATCAGCGCAGTGGTCCACGAACTCACTGCTGTTGGCGCGCGGAATGCCCAGGACATTGCGGGCAAACTCGATAACCGCCACCTGCATACCCAGACAAATGCCCAGGTAGGGAATTTTGTTTTCGCGGGCAAACTGCACTGTACGGATTTTGCCTTCCACCCCGCGGTTGCCGAAACCACCCGGCACCAGAATACCATCGACACCTTCCAGGCAGCCGGTGCCGTCGGTCTCGATCGTCTCGGAGTCAATGTAATTCACCCGCACCTTGGTGCGCGTGTGGATACCCGCGTGCTTGAGCGCCTCGTTCAAAGACTTGTAGGCGTCAAGCAGCTCCATGTATTTGCCGACCATGGCAATAGTCACTTCCTGCTGGGGGTGCAGATCCCCTTCGATCACCTCGTCCCACTCTGAGAGATCCGCCGCAGGGCACTCCAAACCAAAGCGCTCGACCACCAGGTCATCCAAACCTTCACCGGAAAGCAGTGAAGGAATGCGGTAAATGGAATCAACGTCCCGCAGAGGAATTACCGCGCGGGACTCCACATTGGTAAACAGGGCAATTTTCTGGCGGCTGCTCAGGTCGATTTCATGATCGGAGCGGCACAACAGAATATCGGGTTGCAGACCGATAGAACGCAGTTCTTTCACCGAGTGCTGGGTCGGCTTGGTCTTGGTTTCACCGGCAGTGGCAATATAGGGCACCAGAGTCAGGTGCATCAGCATTGCCCGACGCGGACCCAATTCAACTTTTAGCTGTCTGGCCGCTTCAAAGAATGGCAGGCCTTCGATATCGCCCACGGTACCGCCGATTTCAACAATCGCGATGTCCGCATCACCGGCACCGGCGATAACCCGACGCTTGATCTCGTCGGTGACATGGGGAATAACCTGAACTGTACCCCCCAGGTAGTCACCCCGGCGCTCTTTGCGCAGTACCGTCTCGTAGACACGGCCGGTGGTGAAGTTGTTGCGCTTGCTCATCCGCGCACGGATAAAACGCTCGTAGTGTCCCAGGTCGAGGTCGGTTTCTGCGCCGTCATCGGTCACAAAAACCTCACCGTGCTGGAAGGGGCTCATGGTACCCGGATCCACATTGATATAGGGATCGAGTTTGAGCATGGTGACGTTGAGACCACGTGCCTCAAGAATGGCGCCCAAAGACGCAGAGGCGATGCCTTTCCCCAAAGAAGAAACTACCCCGCCGGTGACGAATATGAAGCGCGCCATGTAATGCCTTTAGATAGTGAACGTGATGAACCAGGGCCTTAGAAAGCGGCGTTTCGCATCTTGCCCCCCGCAGAGAGGGCTGAACAAAGCCCTCCGTAAGATGGGGGATCAGTTTACCAGCTTGACCCGGAGCTGTTAATACTGAGTGAGGTCGGAATTTTTACTGCTTTCAATGCCTTGGCCTATCCGGTGGAATGTGCATCCCTCCCCTGCGGCGCCGAATATCCGCCCTATCTTGGCAATTTTCCCGGCTGAACAAGAAATTAGGTATCCGTAGTCAGCCCGCTGTCTGATATAATGCGCGCCACATTTGCTTGCACATTCAAGGCCTTACTCTATGCAACCCATGCTTAATATCGCCCTGCGGGCAGCCCGCAAGGCCGGTGATCTGGTTGCCCGTGCCTCAGAGCAGCTCGACCGTATCAAAGTCGAGTCCAAGGGTGAAAACAATTTCGTCACCGAAATTGACCGCAAAGCCGAACAGGAAATTATCTACCACCTGCAGAAAGCCTATCCCGATCACGCGTTTCTCTGCGAGGAATCGGGCGAAACCGGCAACCCGGACGCCGCCTATCGCTGGATTATCGACCCCATCGACGGCACCACCAATTTTGTGCGTGGCATTCCCCATTTCTGCATCTCGATCGCGTGCGTCTACAACGGCCAGCTTGAGCACGCCGTAGTGCTGGACCCCATCCGCCGCGAAGAATTCACCGCCAGCCGCGGACGCGGTGCGCAACTGAACGGCCGCCGCGTACGCGTCACCATGGCTCCTACGCTTGAAGGCACCCTGATTGGCACCGGCATTCCCTTTAAAGCCCGCGCCGAGCAGCATATCCCCGCCTACATGAAAAGCCTTGAGGCCGTCGCCTCAGAAACCGCCGGTATTCGCCGGGCCGGCTCCGCCGCCCTGGACCTGGCTTATGTCGCCGCTGGCCGCCTAGATGGTTTTTGGGAAATCGGCCTGAACAAATGGGATATCGCTGCGGGAATTCTGCTGGTAAGAGAAGCCGGCGGCCTGCTGAGTGACTTCCAGGGTGGGGGCAACTATTTCGAAAGCGGCAACATCGTCGCCGCCAACCCCAAATGTCTCAAGGGTCTGCTACAGGCAATCAAACCGCATATCGGCGAGATTCGCTAAGCACCGGCTACGCACTCAAGCGCATACGAATCCCCGCCTCTTGCGGGGATTTTTTTGCCCTGCTTCCAGAGCGCACTCTCGTTTTTGAACACGCAAAAAAAGGTTCATAGCTGATTCGGGTGGTAGCTTGCTATTGAGCCCGCAGGGCGCGCCCAACGTTGCGTTGCGCTTCACTCAACGGCAACCAACAACGGCCACCCTCTGTCCGCCAACATTTACCATGAACCAAAAAAAAGCCCCGATCACGCGATCGGGGCTTTTTATATGGCGGTGAGGGAGGGAGTCGAACCCTCGATACGTTTCCGTATACACACTTTCCAGGCGTGCTCCTTCGGCCACTCGGACACCTCACCAAAACTGGCATTTGCGACATTTTAGATAGTTTTACGAGTGTCAGGTCCGCACGCCTGCGTACTCGTTATCGCCTACTTGAATAGACGAACAAACAAGACCTGTACGGCCCTGATTTGAGGGCGGCTACTCTAGCGAAGTTTTACGGGCTTGGCAATTGGAATCGAAGGAAATCCCGACATCATTGATGAATTTAGCGCCCCACCGTGATTTAGGCCATCGCTCCCATATAAAGACCGATATTAAACAGCAGCAAGGTCGACAATGTCACAGCTACATTTACGCCCAATGCTGGAACCAGTTGAGTAATATCCTCCGCACTTTGATTCGCTCGCCGCATCAGCCAGATTGCCGCGGGTACCGGTAACATGGCAATCGCACTGAGCATCGGTGTCACGCCAAACAGCGCGAGCGCGAGTATGGCGACAAAGGCACCGCCGATTAATCCGGCATACACCCGCGCACTGGCCTGTCGACCAATTACGATGGGGAGGTGTCGCCGCCCAACTTTTTGATCCGCCTCGACATCCGGAAACTGATTGATCAACAGCAGCGCACTGACAAAGCACAACGGCACCAGGGAAATTAAAAACGCTGTGACGGAATAGCGCCCCATTAAAATAAAACTCGCCCCCATCACCATAATCGGACCAAAACCTAGGCCAGGCGCCAGCAGGCATAACAGCGGTTTGCGGGTGATCCAGGGGGTGTAGGCGGCAATGATTAACAAGCCGACCAAGCCCAGCAGCAAAAGCGCGTAGCCCGCCGTAAAGAGAAAATAAAGTCCGATTAAACACACCGCGAGAAAACTGAACCAGCCGGCATAAAAGGTCGCACCTGCAGCGGCTGGATTATCCGGCAAAGTACCACTACCACCGGAAAAAGGTGTTTTTTCGGTACTGGCGTCCAGCCCAGATTTAAAGTCGTAATACTCGTTGAGCCAAT
>JBFEVY010000033.1:0-17756 GCA_041546665.1 Spongiibacteraceae bacterium
ACCGACGATGCGAAAGAAGCGGTGATGGCATTTATGGAGAAACGCCAACCGGTTTTTAAAGGTAAATAATACTTTTTAGCATCACCCAGAAAAGTAGATGGCGTCGCGGTACTGGGCGCCATTTTTGGTTTTGGGGATAGCGATAAATCTTGGTGGATACGATTACCCGATGAAGATAACAGCAGCAGTAGTTAGAAATCCGGAAGGCGAATTTTTACTGGAGCAGTGTGATCTCGCTGACCCGCGAGCAGGTGAAGTATTACTTCGAATCGAGGCTTGCGGTATTTGCCATACCGATATTGCAGCGCGGGATCAGGATATGCCAGTACCTTTGCCGGCTGTGTTGGGGCATGAGGGTGTGGGCTATATTGAACAGCTGGGGCCTGACGTGAGCGACTTTGAGGTCGGTGATCGCGTTGTGGTCAGCTTCGGCTCCTGTGGCCAGTGCCACAATTGTAAGAACCACGCGCCGGGATATTGCCACAACGGTATCGCCTATTTCCTGGGCTCTCGACTGGATGGCAGTTCGCCGATTTCCCAGGACGGGAAGCCCATAACCGGCCACTTTTTTGCACAATCCTCTATGGCGACCTATGCGGTGGCGTCGACCCAGAATATGGTCAAACTGGATAAGTCTGTGCCCGCTGAAGTGGCTGCGCCCCTGGCGTGTGGGGTACAAACCGGTGTGGGTTCGGTATTGCTTGCCATGGAAGCGAAGCCGTCGAGTGCTATCGTGATTCTCGGTTGTGGCACGGTAGGCCTGTCTGCCATTATGGGCGCGAAAATCGCCGGGTGTTCGACCATTATTGCGGTCGATCTGATGCCAGCCCGCCTGGAGTTGGCCAAAGAGTTGGGTGCCACGCATTGCATTCAAGCTGGAGAGGGTAACCTGACTGAGCAATTGCTGGAGCTGGGTGGCGTTGACTACGGGCTGGACACCACGGGTGTGCCGGCGGTGGTGCGCAGTACCTTCGACGCTCTGCGCGCCATGGGAACACTGGTTTGTGTTGGTGTAGGTAAGCCCGGTGTTGAGCTCAACCTGGATATGAATATGCTGATGATGACCGGGCGCAAAGTACGGGGTGCCATCGAAGGGGACGCTGTACCCAAGGACTTTATTCCTCAATTGCTGGACTACCATGCGAAAGGTCAACTTCCGGTTGAGAAACTCGTGACCAGTTACCCCTTTGTGGGTATCAACGAAGCGGTAGCCGACGCCCTGGAAGGCCGGGCAGTGAAGCCCGTACTGCTAATGGATTGAGGCATTCGGGGAGCCCAGGTGCTGGCACCCCAGGGCAATGGGCGGCGTCGTAAAACAGTGCAGCCGCCCGTACGCTCGGGGTACCCTTGGGCGGTGCAGAATAATAATCGGTAAAGGCCGTATGACGTTCTATCTGAAAATATTTTGGTTGACCTTACTGTTAACGGCCGCCGGCCAGACTCTGGCGTTGAAGCTCGGTGAGGTTGCGCCTGCATTCACCGGGCCGTACTTGCTCGCGGTGGAACAGGGGACTGAACCGTCGTCCGCTGCGGAGTTTGATAGTGCCACCTTATCGGGTCAGGTGGTGTACGTTGATTTCTGGGCGTCCTGGTGTGGTCCATGTCGTGTATCGCTGCCCGCACTGAATAACATATACCAGGAATTTTCTGCGCAGGGCTTTAATGTTGTGGCGATCAATCTCAACCGCGACAAAAATGATGCGCTTGAATTTCTCAATGAGAGGCCGGTGGTTTACCCGGTTATCTACGATGTTCAGGGGCAGTTACCCGAAGTATTTGGTGTAAAAGGCATGCCTACCGCCTTTCTGCTTGACCGGGAAGGTCGTGTACGGCACATCCATGAGGGCTTTCGCCCCGGCGAAGAAGTCAAACTTCGTGAGCTGATAGCTCAGCTAATCAAGGAACCTTAGACATGAAGCGAATTGCTACGGCGGCGCTGGTGATAAGCGCAGCGGCTTTACTGCAAGCCTGCGGTATCACCGAAGTTAAACCCTGGGAGCGGGATTATCTGGCCCGGCCGGAAATGGCGTGGAGCCCCGATGCCCAGACTGCCAGTCAGCGCGGTCATGTCTATTTCAGTAAAGAGGCGAGTAACGGTGGCGCCAGCGCCGGAGGTGGTGGTTGTGGCTGTAACTGATCAAAAGAAAACCAGTCAAACGCTGTTGGCCTTGGGCGCGGCGGCATTGGCAATTCCGGGTATTGTGACTAAAGCCGAGGCTGCTGCGCCGGTGGCTGAAGCCGCACTGGATTATAAATTTTCCGCTTATCGGGAAGCGGATTTGGACAGCGATAAACTGGCGGGCGGCTCCGCGTCCCGTTTTGAAATCGACAGCCATCTGTTTCGTTATGTTTCCCCGCTGGGAAGTGATATGGATGTCGCAGTGGACTTTGCTTTTGAAAAGATGAGCGGTGCGTCACCCTGGTTTGTGCTGCCTGGCAATAATGGTCCTGTGCAGGTGATGAGTGGCGCTAGCATTGAAGAAGAGCGCACAGATTTGCAAGTCAGTCTTAATCGTTTTGTCGGCAAGCAGTTGACGGTGTCTGCCCTGGCGGGACTTTCAACAGAAAATGATTACGATGCGGTCAACGTGGGCGCATCGGTCGATTACGAAATTCCAGATAGTCAGCGCACCTTGAGCGCAGGCTTCGGTTACAGTGACGACAGCCTTGAGCCGACCGACGGCAGGCTCTTGCCGGATCGCGTCGATACGGCGGAGAAAACCAGCTTCAATATGTATGTCGCGGCCACGCAAATCATCAATGCGCGCACCGTTTTGCAGGGTAGCCTCAGCTACGCTTCTCACGATGGCTTTCTCTCCGACCCCTATAAAAAATTCTGGGTGGTGGATCAGAGTAACGCGCTGATGGACAGCCGGCCGGATCAACGCGAGCCGCTTTCCCTTGAGTTTAAGTTGCGCCATTTTGTGCCGGCAACGGACTCGGCCCTGCATTTTGATTATCGCTATTTTGAGGATGACTGGGATATCGCCTCTCACACAACAGAGATGGCGTGGTATCAAAACCTCGCCAACGGTTGGCAGTTGGTGCCATCGTTCCGCTACTACACTCAGACACAGGCGTATTTTTACGCACCGTATTTTCTGAGTGAGAGAGGGGACGGTTACGGCTCTTCGGATTACCGCCTGTCGCCCTACGGCGCAATCAGCTTTCGTTTAAAGCTGAGTAAGGATTGGGGGCCTGTCGCCGCCAATTTAGAGTGGGAGAGCTATCGCGCTAGCGCGGATTATTCCCTCGACAAGGTTGATGTGGAGAATCCGGCCCTCGTGGATTTTGATATTCTGACCTTCGGGGTTCACGTCAAGCTGTAGCGCTTCGGCCGCAGTCTTATCTTCGGCGTGGTCCCGCTGGCCTTCGTCGGTGCTTAGGCGTTAACCTTGGCATTCCGACGTTTGCCGGCCCATATAAAAATGCAGGAATACCGATACCCTTTCACCGCGATGGCCAGTCCCTGTGAATTGCGTCTCTACGCCACAAGGCAGAGCAACGCGGATCAGGTGGCAGAGATGGCTATCGCTGAGGTGTTCAGAATTGAGCGCAGCTACTCCCGCTATCGCGACGACAGTATTGTCAGCAAGATCAACGCCGCTGCGGGCGTTGAACCGGTAGAGGTGCACCCGGAAGCCGCCGCGTTGCTTAATTACGCCGACACGGTGTTTCAAGAGAGTGATGGGCTGTTTGATATTACCTCTGGTGTATTGCGCCGCGTCTGGGATTTTAAATCCGAGAAACTCCCCGACCCTGATGCCCTGGAGGCTGCCCGGCAACTTATTGGCTGGGGAGACGTGCAATGGCGCGATCCCTGGATTTTTTTGCCAAAGGTGGGAATGCAGCTCGACTTTGGTGGCTTTGGTAAGGAGTGGGCAGTCGATGCCGCCGTGCGAATCTGTGAGGAGCATGGCATTGCCCACGGCCTGGTTGACCTTGGCGGGGACCTTCGCGCCATCGGCCCGCATCCGGATGGCTCTCCCTGGCAGGTTGGGATTCGCGACCCGCGACAGCCGGAGTCGGCGATTGCCGTGTTGCCACTGACTCAGGGAGGGCTCGCCAGCAGCGGGGACTACGAGCGCTTCTTTATTCTCGACGGTCAGCGCTACTGCCATATCCTCAACCCCAAAATGGCTTGGCCGATCAGCAACAGTTTCGCGTCCGTGTCGGTGATTGCGCCGCTTTGCCTGCTGGCGGGAACCGGAGCGACGGTCGCCATGCTCAAAGGTCAGGAGGAGGGCGAGCAGTGGCTGCAAAGCCTCGGTCTGGCGTATTTCTGGGTAGATGAGCAAGGCGGTGTTGGCGGCAGCATCGACAGGGGCAGTTAGTCGCCACGTTGCCGCTAGTACACGATTGTGATTTGGTGTGACGATTGCCGCGCGAGCGAACAATTCCTGGCAGCATGCACCAATTTTCAAAAAATCGATTAAGGCATACTTGGGCGATAAATCATAACTAGCCATGCCTAAAGTGATGGTGGGAATCGTGTCATGAGTAAACATCCAGTAGCCTCCGTCGGCTTAATTCTGCTAAGTGCCTTATTAGTTGCCTGTGGCGGTGGGTCGAGTAACAGCACCCCTTCTGATAGCGACAATAGCGGTGGTGGCAGCACAGAGCCCGCCAGCTTTTTCCAGGCTAACTTAAGCAATGCCGTTGGGTTTTGCCGTACCTGCCATATTCCCGGAGGCGTCGCCGACGTAGAGGATGGTCGCGGCCTGATGCTGAGCGCCAATGCAGCAAATGATTTTGATGCGGTTTATGCCGCCTGGGAGACCCTCGGCAGGGGTGTGCTGACGAATCCCCTTATCCTAGAGACCAGCGACAATAGTGAGCCCCATAGCGGTGGCAAACCCTGGCCTGTGGGAAGCGCCAGTTATGTGGCCATGAAAACCCTGCTGACCTGCTGGGATAATCCCAATGCCTGTTCCCTGTCTGGCGGTGGTGGCAGTCAGGAAGAGTTATTGCCCTTGCTGGGGAGTGCGCGGGGCGGCCATGTCTGGTTTGATTACTGCGCAGACAACGGTCAGGGCAGTCCACGGGCTGATTCGGCCGTGTTGCCGGCCGATCCTCGGTCGTTGGTGCTACCCGGTGTCAGTGAGGGGCGGGCGGTTGCCTTTAATGCCTTCTGGAAGGACTGTCATATCGATCCGGAGCTTGTGGGCGAGTATCCCCACCCGGCAACCTGTGGTGAGCTGCGCGAGCGCTACGCCAAGGGTGTTCCCATTATGGAGGGGAATGGTCAGCTGGGCGCGGCGACGACCTTTGCCGGCCAAAAGCCCCATGGGCTCGGCGCGATTTCCGCCGACCAGTACAACCAGCAGTGGTTGGTGTGGGGATTGACGGAAAGACCGGATAATTTCGACGAGCTGGTTGCCGAACGGCACGGCTTTGGACCCGTGTTAAAAGGCCCGGGCGAGCCTCGCAACCCCTACCCACTCCCCGGTGAAGACCCCAATGCAACCAATGGTGGCAGTGGTACCCTGCCTCAGGGTTTGACTCAGACCCGCAACGAAGACGGTAGCTATAGTGGCTATATTTCGGCGAATTGTCAGGGTTGCCACAGTGTGCCGGTGGAAACTGCTGACGGTGTTGAATATTACTACGGTGCCGGTGGCGCTATGCTGGATGCAAGCACCTCGTCCCGGGATTGGGGCGCACTTGGCGTGCCGGGCTCTCTGCTGATTGATCGCGCCGGATTTGGCGGCCGGGTTCGCGGTACCAACAACGCGCAGTTTGCCAATGTGGTTGCGCTGTTGGGGGCGGATTTTGACGCGGGCTTTATTGATGTCCTGACCAACGGCGCCACGGCGACCGGCGATACGCCAGCTTGGTGGAATGTCGGCCGTCGGCCGGTGAAGTTTGTCGATGCGATGTTCCCAGGGGATGCTGTGAGGGTCGATTTCGCCCTGTATTTTCCGCTGCTTGATACCAACCCCCTTATTGATGGGGAGCTCCCCGGCGCCTTTAATATGGACGAAGTTGAGGCCTGGATGAGTGAAAATGTTCAGGCCGGTGATCTGTGGATCATGTCGCAGAAGTCGCCGGAATACCCAGGTTCGATTAATACCTCGCTGGCCGAGCAGGGTGCGGTGCTATTCCATACCAAGGATCTCTGGGCAGAGGGCAATGCGGTGCCGCGACCCAGTTCCGGTAATGGTTCCTGTGCGAGCTGTCACGGCGCCTATTCGCCGCGGTATGTGAATGACCCGACTTACCTGGCCTCACCTGAGCTGGAAGGTATTGCGAGTTACGTGACACCCATTGAGATTATTGGTACTGACCGAGTGCGGATGGACACCTTTAATCAGGGTACAAACGAGTGGTTGTCCAATTCTTTTGTCGGCTATCCGGAGACTGAAAATACTGCACAGGATTGCCGTGTTCAGAACCTGCCAGGTCAGCAAGTGGATGCAGAGGGTAACGAGCGCCCCAAAGGCTATGCCGCTCCGCCCTTGTACGGAATTTGGGCTACTGCACCGTATTTCCATAACGGATCGGTTCCCAGTCTGACCGCTGTACTCGATTCAAGCGCGCGTCCAGATGTTTGGCGTCGTATCTCCAAGCCTGCGCGGTCTGACCAGGAAGGAGATGTGGTAATGGGCTTTGACTACAATTTTGCCCGTGCCTACGACCAGGAAAATGTGGGTTGGAAGTTCGATGAGTTAGAGTGTGGTGGCAATATTACGCTGCCCTATCTGGATTGCTCGCCGCTCGATCCCTTACTCGACCCGCTGTATGAAAACCTGCTGACACCGTTGCTTTCGCAGCTCTTTGGCAATATCACCGGAGGGTGGAATATCACCAATCCGCCGATATTCAGCAACGCTGATATAGAGGCGCGTAAAATCTACAATACAGGCATGTTCAGCCAGGGTAACGGTGGCCATGTGTTCAGCGATGTGCTTTCCGATCAGGAGCGCAAGGCGATTATTGAGTACCTGAAAACCCTGTAAATAAAAATAGAGATATTCTGCGACGTAGTAAACGCAAACGAGCGGCGCGCTTTAATTGAGTAGCAAAAATCCAATAATTCTGCCAAGGGCGTCACTTTGTGGCGCCTTTTTTAAAGACTGTGTGTCGTATCGTCAGGTTCCGCAGTTGTGCTGCCTTTCTCGTCGTGAAATCGCCGTAATTGCATTTCCCTTAACCGGCTCAGGGTGCGTTGAAATGGAAAGCCCAGATAGCCTTCGGTATAGAGTTCGGTCAAGGGGGCCGCGGCGTTGATATAGAGCGGGGTGCGGCGATCGTAACACTCGTCCACCAGGGCAATGAAACGCCGGACACTGTCGTCGTTGCGGGACAGCGCTGGTAGTTCACGGTCCCCCGCCGCCACACGCTGGACACCATCCTCTGTGCCCCTGGCAATTTTGGTCGGGCGGCAGTGACCGCTGAGCCTGGGCACATTGCTTAGCAGGATGGCGGGAAAGCGGTCGCACAGGAGGATGTAGTCTACGGCGGCGAAGGCCTGCCCGCACAGTGCAGAAAACTCCAGCCATACGGCGGCGGGGCTGTGCTGCACGACCGGCAGCGTCCGGCCTCCCAGTGTCAGCGCCTGGGTGTTGCTCGGCTGTGACCCGATTAATTGCGTGAACGCGTGAGCCAGCGCGTCTTCATCGTTCACCCAGTAATGTGCAAAGTTGTCGCCGGGGTGGAGACGATGGTCCTGTGCCCCGGCAACTTCGATAATCTGCATATTCGCTTCCAGGGCTGCGATGGCGGGTAGAAATCGCTCGCGATTAAAACCGTCCTGGTAAAGCTGTGCGGGGGCTTGATTGGAGGTGGCGACAAGCACTACACCGGCGTCGAACATGGTGCCAAACAGGCGCCCCAGCAACATAGCGTCGCCGATATCGCTGACAAACAGTTCGTCGAAGCACAGTACTCGTACTTCGCTTGCCAGTTCTTCAGCCAGAAGCAGTAGAGGATCGCGATTACCGCTGAGTTCAAACAGACGGCGGTGTACCCATTGCATAAAGTGGTGGAAGTGTTGCCGCCGGGCGGAAACCTGTAAACACTGGTGAAAAACATCCATCAGCCAGGTTTTGCCGCGTCCTACCGGGCCCCAGAGATATACCCCCTGCGGTGGCCTTTGGGTGCTGTTGTGCAGGGCTTGAAAGCAGTTTTCGAGAGCCTGGGCAGCGCGATCCTGCGCGGAATCTTCAACAAAGCCGCGTTGTATTTTTGCCTCTTGGTAGGCCTGGAGGGGAGACCGCATCAACATGCCGCGAATAGTGTCGGATCGGCGCGGGTGAATCAAGGTCTAACGCTTGAGTTGGTGGTTGTGGTTATGATGGCCTGAAAAAGAGAAGGCCGCCCCACATAGAGCGGCGGCCTATAGTGTGATAGCCAATGGTTTTAGCCGACCTGGCGCTCGGCGTCTTCCCAGTAGGGCTCGCGCAGGACTCTTTTGAGTACCTTGCCAGAAGGATTGCGGGGAAGTTCGTCTACGAAGGCGTATTGGCGCGGTGTTTTATAGCCGGCCAGGTGATCGCGACAGAAGGCGATTAGCTCTTCGTCATTGGTGCTGGTGTCCGGTTTGAGAACGCAGATTGCCAGGGCGGCTTCGCCAAACTTCTTGTCCGGCACCGCAATAACCGCCACGTCCTGTATAGCCGGGTGGCCAAACAGCGCGTTTTCAACTTCGGCCGGGTAGATATTTTCGCCGCCTGAGACAATCATGTCTTTCACGCGATCGCGAATATAGAAAAAGCCTTCCTCGTCGACATATCCCGCGTCGCCGGTATGCAACCAGCCATCAACAATGGTTTCCGCAGTTTTTTCCGGGAGCTTCCAGTATCCAGTCATGGTCGTTGCCGAGCGAATGAGTAGCTCGCCGGTTTCGCCGGGGGCCGCTTCTTCACCATTGTCCTTGACGACCTTGAGTTCGGCGCCGGGCAGTGGGCGACCACAGGAACGCAGCAGTTGCGCTTCGCCTTTTAGGGCGCGGCGGTGGTCAGCCGCCTGCAGGCAAAGGACCATGCAGCTTAGCTCGGTCATACCAAAACCCTGTACAAAGTCGCAGTTGAAGACGGCGATGGCTTTTTCGAGAATTGGCAGGGAAATGGGAGAGGCGCCGTAGGTGATGCGCTTCAGCGGACTGAAATCGTATTTATCCAGGTCCGGGACAAAGGCCAGTATGGCCTGGATCATCGCGGGGACCAGTACCGTATCGCAGGAGCTACTGCTGGCGATAGATTCCACCAGTTGGACGGGGTTGAAGTCGTCCATAACGTCAACGGTTGCGCCACTACAAAGCCAGACCACCGAGGCGGCCAGACCTGCCACATGAAAAAGCGGCAGTGGCATAATGCCGAGATGGCCAACCTGGCAACGCTCTGGAATATGGGAGGTCATAACAAAAGCGTTGAGCAGTTGCTCGTGGCCGATTAGCACGCCTTTGGGGTAGCCGGTTGTACCGCTGGTATACATCTGAATCACGTTTTGTTCAGAGGGTCGGGGAGGGCGGTTAGCGTCGTCGGAAAACAGCGTGTCAAATGCCGCCCAGGAAATCGTGTCCTCTGCGGGATCAAGATCGCCTTCCATGGTGTAACGTTGGGTAAGCGAAGAAATATCCGCACAGCGATCAGCGGCCTCGCGCAATTCCGCATCACCGACAATCAGCATTTCCGCCTCACTGTCGTCGAGAATATAGTTCAGTTCTGCCGGCGCCAGGCGATAGTTCATCGGCACAATGGTCATGCCCGCCTTCATACAGGCGAAAACGAGTTGAAGGTAGTTCAGGTTGTTCTTCGACAGCAGGGCAATGCGCGAGCCCGGCTTGAGTCCGCGTGCCACAAGCCCATTGGCGAGCCGGTTGCAGTGTTGATCAAATTCAGCGTAGCTCATGGCGCCGTTCAGGGACCGGATCGCAGTATTGTCACCGTATTCTCGCGCGTTGAACTCTATCATTTCATGTATAAACATCGGGAATTCCTGAGTTGCAGACAATCCCCACCGGCAATTATCCGCCGGGGTGTCCTGTTTCATTTATGTTGTTCGATTTTCCATTGAAGCGACGTATAACTGAAGCGCTCCACACGCCAGCCGCTGTCGTACAGTGCCAGTGCGGCTCCGGCTACGCAGTATGGGAAACGGATAACATTGACGCTGATAGACAAGGGGTGTCGCCTATCGACCTGTTGCGCGAGGGTGGGGGTGTTTACAGTGTCGATATCGTCAATTTGGACGGCAAAGTGAGCTACTGGCGGGAAAAAACATGATTAAAACACGAATTACGGAAATGCTTGGTATAGAACATCCTATTATTCAGGGTGGGATGATGGCGGTTGGCCTGGCGGAATTGGCTTCCGCGGTCTCCAATGCCGGCGGCCTGGGTATTCTCACTGCATTGACTCAACCGACACCAGAAGATCTGCGCAAGGAAATTGGTCGTTGCCGGGAAATGACTGACAAGCCCTTCGGCGTGAACCTGACATTGCTACCGACGATCAATCCCGTGCCTTACGATGAGTATGTGCAGGTGATTATCGACGAGGGCATTACTGTTGTTGAAACAGCGGGACGCAGCCCTGAAAAATACCTGCCGGCGTTTAACGAGGCTGGCGTTAAGGTCATTCACAAGTGTACCTCTGTGCGCCACGCTCTCAAGGCGGAGGCCATCGGTTGTGCGGCCGCCAGCGTGGACGGTTTTGAGTGCGCGGGTCACCCGGGCGAAGATGACGTTCCCAATATGGTATTGCTGCCCTGCGCCGCTTCCAAACTGACTATTCCGATGATCGCCTCGGGTGGTATTGGCGACGGCCGTGGCCTTGCGGCAGCATTGGCCCTTGGCGCTGAAGGGGTGAATATGGGCACCCGTTTTGTGGCGACCAAGGAAGCGCCGGTGCATCACAACGTAAAGCAGATGATGGTCGAAAGTAGTGAACTGGATACCGCGCTGATTTTCCGCACCTTGAAAAATACCGCGCGTATCTACAAAAACAGTGTTGCCAAAGAAGTCCTCTCCATTGAGGCGAAGCCTGGTGATACGGACTTTAGTGAACTCCAACCCCTGGTTGCGGGTGCCCGTGGTCGTGAGCGGGTGCTGGAAAAAGGGGATACCGATGACGGCGTGTGGACTGCCGGTTTGGTAATGGGCTTGATCGACGATATTCCAAGCTGCGAAGAATTGGTCTCGCGTATGGTACGAGATGCGGAGACCATTATTGCTCAGCGCCTCGTCTCAATGCTGGTGTAAGGTCTGAGTAATTGTAAATGAATCTATTACGTGTTTTGCCGCACAGCGAAGAAGTCTCTGCCGAAGCAAAGGTCTTTGGTTGGGTGTTGGGCAAGTGGTTCGACCACGCCTGCGAGAGCTATCTTGAGCAGGTGAAGCAATGCTGCGAAGGTATGGAGCTGAGCTGGTCTATTGTGTCCCAGCGCATGGATTTTTTTTATGATTGCGTTGCAGGAGCGGAAGTCAGCCTGGAAATTTCAGTGACTGAGGTGAATAAACACTCGGTCTTGCTGGGATGCAGATTCAATCAGAATGGCAACTTGTGTGCGATTGGCAGCAGGGAATTGGAGAGTCGAGACCTGATTCACCAGCGCCCGATGCCATTAATTGAAAGTGCGCGGCAAAGTTTGGAGCGAGAAGCACTGGGCTTTTTGCGAATGACGGCCTGAAAGCCGTTGCGTAAAATGAGGTCGCTGAGCAAACGCGTTTTAGCAGTGATTTAGAAAGGGTTATAACAATGAGTGAGCCGCAGGAATTAGCAGCATTTCGCCAGGACGTACGGGATTTTCTGGCCACGGCACCGACGCCGGAAATTCTGGAAGCCGGTCGCAAGACCACCAGCGTTTTTGCACCGTTTAAACAGGCGATGGCCTGGCAAAAAATACTTTTCGACAAGGGCTGGGTCGCGCCGTCCTGGCCGGAAGAGTACGGCGGCACTGGATGGTCAATTCATCAGCGCTATATTTTTGCCGAAGAATGCAATCGTCGCGGCGTGCCGCCACTGTTGCCTCAGAACCTGCAAATGGTGGGGCCGGCGGTATTGGGCTTTGGCACTGACGAGCAGAAAGCCAAGTACTTACCGGGCATGTTGTCGGGCGAAGACTTTTGGTGCCAGGGCTACTCTGAGCCCGGCGCGGGTTCTGACCTGGCCAGTTTAAAATGCCGCGCTGACAGTGACGGCGATGACTACGTGCTGAACGGTTCCAAAACCTGGACAACCTACGGCCATCACGCCAACAAAATGTTCGCACTGGTCAGGACCAGCAGCGAAGGCAAGCCGCAGCAAGGCATCACTTTCCTGTTATTGGATATGGATCTGTCCGGCATTGAGGTGCGTCCCATCATCGGTCTGGACGGAGAGCCTGAGCAGTGTGAAGTCTTCTTTACCGATGTTCGCGTGCCCAAGCAGAACCGGATTGGTGAAGAAAACGAAGGCTGGACGGTTGCCAAGTACGTTCTTGAGTTTGAGCGCGGGGGCAGCACTTTTGGTACCTGGCTGGTGCCGGCGCTGGAAGCGCTTCGCGAGCGCTGTGAGCAGGCCGACGAGCTGGGCAATCGTCCGATAGACAAACCCGCGCTGGCCCAGAAACTCGCCGAACTGGAAATTGATATTTGTGCGGTAGAGCACACGGAGAAACGTGTGAATGCCAACCTGAAGCACGGAGAAAACCCGGGGCCAATGGCGTCGCTGTTAAAAATTCAGGGCACCGAGGTAATGCAGCGCTTCTCGGAAGTACAGCTGGAAGTGGTCGGCCTGGATGCGCTGGCATTGCAGAATGATGCTTTGCAGGTGGGCAGTGAGGTTGCCCCGCTTGGCGATGAGGCGGCAATTTTGGCGATGCCCTATTACTTGAACACCAGAGCGGCATCAATTTATGCGGGGTCAAATGAAGTGCAGCGCAGTCTGTTGGCCAAAGCGGTATTGGGAGGTTAATTGTGCAGTATCAATACACGGCGGAACAGTCCGAATTTAAAGACAGTCTGCGGCGGTTTGTTCAGGATCATTACGATTATGAATCGCGGCGCGAATACGTAAAACAAGATTCAGGCTATGTGGCCGAGCACTGGCGCCAGTTGGCGGAACTGGGCGTACTTGGGCTGCCCTTTGCGGAGCAGTATGGCGGTCTCGACACCGAGCTGGCTTACTTGATGGCGGTGGCGGAAGAATTTGGTCGCGGCCTGGTGCTGGAGCCTGTTTTCTCTACGGTTGCGCTGGCGGGAAGACTGTTGGCTGCCAGTGAAAACGAAGATGCCAAAACCAGCCTGCTGCCTTTGGTGTGCGGTGGTGAGCAGACCTTAGCTCTGGCTTGGGAAGAAAAGCACAGCGGTGGTAATCCGCTTGACGTGCGCGTGAGCGCCCGCAATGACTCGGGTGAGATCGTGCTCAGCGGAGCCAAGGCTGCGGTACTCGGTGCGCCATCGGCGGATAAGATTTTGGTGACCGCAAGGGATGAACAGGGCAGCTTGAATGTTTATTTGATTGACCCCGCTAGTGCCGGCGTGACACTGACGAGCTATGTCGCCGTTGATGGCGGTCGCGCGGCGAACCTTCTTTTGACCGATGTGCGCTTGCCGTCCTCTGCGGCACTCTTTACTGGCGATGCCGGGCCGGTAGTACAGCGGATCATCGATGAGGCGCTGATCGTACTCGGCGCTGAGGCGATGGGGGCAATGGACCAGCTGCTGGCCATTACCGTTGAGTATTGCCAGACGCGAAAGCAGTTTGGCTTGCCCATTGCGGCGTTTCAGGCGCTTCAGCACCGCATCGCAGACATGTATATGGCCTGTGAAAAGCTGCGTTCGTTGTTGTGGGCCGCACAGCAGTCGGTAGGCACCGACAACTGTGTTCGGGCCGTGGCGATGTTGAAAGCGGAAATTGGCAAAAGCGGACGCTATGTCGGTCAACAGGCGGTGCAGTTGCACGGCGGCATCGGTATGACGGATGAGCTTAACGTGGGTGCCTATTTCAAGCGTCTAACCACAATGGACCTGTTGTTCGGTGGGCGCGACTACCATTTGGGTCGCATCGCTGGCGCTGCGGCTCAGTCGGCTTAGTGACGGTGACAGGCCCAACAGACTAGTCCTGTTGGGCCTGTAGCGTGGCGTCTCGGGTTTGGCTGGGCGACTGCCCAAAGTAATCCTGATACGCGCGATAAAAATTATTGGCGTGCTGGTAACCCAGCTGATATGCAATGGCCTTGAGCGGCATATTGGTGGCTTTCAGATATTGCTGTGCCAGTTCCATTCTGACTTCCAGACAAACCTCTCTGAAACCTCTGTTCGCTTGGGTGATGTAACGCCTCAGACTGCGCGGATTCATCCCCAGTTGCGTTGCTGTTCCCTCCAAAGAAAAATTGCAGGTCTTGGGGTGTTCTACCAGGGCACGTTTTACTCGAGCGACAATATTGTGGCCGCGATAGTCATCGCCCAGTAGCTGCTGTAGCTCTGCGGCGCAGATGCGGATCATATCGCTATTGCCGCTGGGGATGGTGTGCTGGCTCCAGGCGTCGGGGTAGGCCAGAACGGTGTGCGCCTGGTCGAATTCGACCGAACAGCCAAACAGCTCACGGTATTGGTCTGCAAAGTCGGGCTTTGGATAGTTAAAGGTCACATAGCTCGGGGTTGCGCCCCGGCCGTTGGGCAAGATCGCCTGTATGCAACGCCATACCGCCAGTAGACTCATTTCCAGTAGCGCCTCGCGGTAGGGGCGGGCGTCGCTTACCACGGTAAAAACGGTACGGAGAAAGTCGCCACTCAGAGATTGCTTGGTCCTGACCGGGTATTGCGAGGAATTTAAGGCGTGGCTGGTCAATTTGGCGGCCTGTTGTATTGTGGGGGCGGTCAGTACGGCGTAGCCCAGCAGGCCGGAGTCGGTCAGTTGCGCACGGTCACCGATTTGCAGGCAGATATCGGGAATGAATGAGTGCCGCAGGCGTTCCGCCGCGCGAAGAAAGGCAAACATGCTGTCGTTGTGGTAGCCGTCGGACCAGTCGCTGAGAATTTCACTCTCAACTGCAAGGGCGTGAATATCGACTTCGGGGTAGCGGGACGTCAAAATCTCGCGGAGCATGGCCAGGCGCCGTTTGCCGATATGTTCGAGCTGAAAGAGTTGCATGTGATAGGTGTGTTCAGTTTTTGAGCTGATTTGGCCAGTAATGATAGTGCGTTGTGGCCATAAATGATAGCGACTTTCCCTTCGCGCCACTTTTTAGCTGTTAAGATTTGTCTCACTTAATATCGAGCGTGAACTTAAATCGCGCCGAAAATATAAAAACCGAAGTGAGGAGATCATCATGAGAGCGCCGAGTGTTTGTGGTGAATATCTGGATAATCTGTTGCAGTATCTTTACGGTCGTGGCGTCGCACCCGCGGAGTTGCGCAAGCTGTTGCGCCTAACACCGGAAGAGCATCTCAGCGAACACGGTCGCTTTCCACTGCGCCTTTTTGAGATGACCCTCGAAGCCGGAAGCCTTCTCCTCGACGATTACTACCTTGGTGCACATGCCGGCGCGCAGGCTTCCCGCCAGGCCTGGGGCATGGTCAATTACCTGGGTATGAGCGCGCCGGATACCCGCTCTGCGGTTCAGTCAGTGGTGGATTTCTCCCGCCTGTTGATTGATCACGGTGATGTGGAGTTTATTGAGGGGCAGGGCGAGACTGCGAAGCTGTGCTGGAGTGTTCCCGCTCGTCAAATGCCATCGCGCCATGTTGTGGAGTTCTTCTTTACCAGTTGGTATCGGGTAAACAAGCCAATGCTGGATCGCTGGTGCAGCAAGCGGGAAATCCACTTCGCCCATGACGGCCCGGCAGACCCCAGCGAAATTGAACGCATCATAGAGGCGCCGGTGCATTACGGCAGTGATGCGAATTACGTTGAGTTTGACAGCCATTTTCTCGACCGCCCGGTGCGTTTTCCTCACAAGGCGATTTACGCTTCCTTGCGCCAGGCAGCGCAGCTGGAGCTGGCCAAGCTGCAAATGGAAGATCGGGTGATTCGGGAGGTGCTGGACTGTATTATGAAGCAGCTACCCGATGGCGCGCCCAAGCTGGAAGATGTGGCTGCGGAGTTAGGGCTTGCGCCACGAACCCTGCAACGTCGCTTGAATAACACCGATACCAATTTTAAAAATCTGGTCGACGATGCTCGTAAGGAACGCTCCCAGGATTTGATTTCAGACTACGAGCTGGGCTTGCTGGATATCTCTGCTGAGCTGGGTTTCAGCGACCAGAGTGCGTTTCAGAAGGCCTTCAAGCGCTGGTTTGGCCAGGCTCCCGGACGCTACCGTTCCCGTTTGCAGGCGGTGGGTTAAGGGCGCCGTTAAACTGTGTTGCCAAGGCCCTGGTAGGTGGGCCGGGCTTAAGCCGGCACGCGCTCCAGTAGGAAGTACAGCGGCAGCTCCTCTGATTTTGCATCCATTACGCCCAGGACCATCGTGTCGTCGACGCATTTGAAGTGATCGAAGATCGGGTGTTGGTCATACACCATGGTGGCGGTAACGGCGCCGCGATATTCCACCATACGCAGGGATGCGGTACCCATAATCGGATTCACGGTGAGGGCGCCGTCTTCGCCTTCGCTCATAATTGGCATCACGTCGTTGGTGCTGCGAAACTCCTTGCCGGCCCAGCCGATGGCAGCGAGCTTGGCTTCGCCGGGGTGCCCGGTATTCAGACATTTGCCGCGCCATTGTCCCAGCATGGAATTACAGCTAGTGGCTGGCAGAGTGTCATAGAGTGCGTTCAGTTCTTCGATGCTAAGCGTCTGCTCATTTTTCGTGCAGGCCAGCAGCGTGTCTTTGGTCGACATGGGAAATTACTCCAGGTTAAGAAGTCGGCAGGGGAGATAAATTTAAAAATACAGCTTATCAAAGCCGTTTCTTCGATGTATGCCTTTGGGCGCCACGCTGTGCCGTCGAGCGCCAGCGCAGGTCTGACGAGATAATGCGACGCAATGCTTTTACTGCTTTTGGGAGGCGATCAACCTTTCGAGATAGCCCGTCATAGCATTGGCACATTCCCGGCAATACTCGGGGGTGATGTGTCCGTGGAGAAAATACGACAGGCGCAGGCAGGCGGTACCCAACTCAACGGTCAGGGCTTTCGCGTTTGGATTGTCATCCGGCAGTACCACGTTGATGAGCCGCATTAATTTATCGACGTGGCGACCGAGGTGTAAAACGGTCAGCTGCATGGCGCGGTGGCTTTCATTGCTGGCCGAGGTTCCCAGAATCAGAATGCCCGCGGCGGGGTGGGAGTTGTAGTAGTCGGTAATGATTTGCGCCACTTCATCGATGACCTGTTGCCAGCTTTTACCGGCAATGTTCTGGCTGACCAGCTCGACTTCCTCTTCAATTTCCAGCAAATAGCGATGGGTCAGCTCATTGAGTATTGAATACGGTGTCGGAAAAAAATGATAAATGCTGGTCCGGGTGTAGCCGAGCTCCGAGGCCAGTTCCGGGATCGAAAATCCACTTAGGCCACGCTTGAGCAACTGAGACTCCGCGGCCTCGAGAATGCGCTCGAAACGTTCGCGGCCGCGGGCTTGCTGCGGCGGGCGTGAATCTAAAAGGGGGGCGATATCTGACATGGCGGAAATATTACACTTGACCTAAAAACCATACAAGTGTACAAAATATACCATACATTTGTACGTTAATAATCAGAAAGCACAATACCAATAACAATCGAGTACGTTTCGAGGTCAATCATGAATCCTTTTCTTGCTACCGCGCTTGCCGGCGCGATTTCATTATTGGTTGCCTGTGGCGGTTCCTCCAGTGGTAGTCCGGCCGCA
>JBFEVY010000243.1:0-5496 GCA_041546665.1 Spongiibacteraceae bacterium
GATTCAGCAGCCATTGGCAAGGCTAACTTGCTAGACGTGAACGCAGGGCCTTATAGGTAAAGCTATCTCCCAACAACCGCCGCAAGCGCAGTATACGGTTTGCGTCCGGCCCCACGGGATAACGCAACTTCAGCCCTTTATCGTTGGCGGCCTTAAAGATAGTGTCGGCGACTTTTTCCGGTGCGGTTCCGTCGGCGCCCATCTTGCCAATCCGGCTGGACACATTACCCACCATCTCACTGTATTCCGTCAGACTTTCGTCGTGACTAAAGTCTGCTGAGCGACCGTAGAAATCGGTCTTGATGATGCCCGGCTCAACAATACGCAGCCAGACATGAAAGGGCTCTACCTCAAATTGCAGGGCTTCAGAAAAGCCCTCGACCGCCCACTTGCTCGCGTTATACACACTGTACATGGGAAAGCAGACCCGCCCTCCCATACTGGCGACGTTGACAATGCAACCTCCATTTTGCTGCCGGAAGCGGGGCAGAATCCCTCGACAGCAGGCCATCAATCCGTGCACGTTGGTATCGAATTGGCGCCGGATTTGAGCGTCGCTGATGGATTCGAAGCTGCCACTTAAGCCATAACCCGCATTATTTACCAGCACATCTATACGACCAAAGATTTTCTCGGCAGCAGCGAAAGCAGCCTCTATGGAGTTTGGATCGGTGACATCCAGACGAGTAACGCACCAGCGACGCGAATCTTTATTGCCACTTTCAAAATCTTCAGGCGTCCGCATAGTGGCGCAGACATTCCATCCCGCGTCATAGAAGCGCTCTGCGCTCGCCTTGCCAATGCCGCTGGATGCGCCGGTAATGACCACTGTTTTATTCATAACGTCCTCACACTCCTTAAAATATTTATTGGTTGCTCAGGGCAATATTCACTTGCGTGCGCTCAACCCCGGTACAGCAATCCTTGTTGCAGCATTCGCCACAGCAGAGTATCCATCCGGTCCTGGCCAAAAAACGGCTCATCCCGATAAACAAACAATGGCACGCCCCAATGGCCCGCCGTCAGTTGAGCTTGCTGATTTCGCTCCAAGGCCAGCTGGTAGCGTTCACGATTTTTATTTGCGCAGTCCTCGAGAATATCTAATTCCAGCCCCGCTCGCCGGCAGGCTCGCGCCAGGCCGCTTCCTTTTTCCCAGTCGTTGACGTGTCCCGACCAGATCAGCTGGGACACCTCATCGATAAACTCCAGTGCCAGACCTGCCTCGGTCGCAGCCATCCCCAAAAGGTTCAGACGCTGAATAAGTGGCTGCTCTTCCGCCACCTCGCCGCTGTCCATATCCATAACAATTGGATCGGGACGCGGCAATCCTAGCGGAATCCCCAGGCGCTCTGCCTCCCTGCTGCAATCGGTCAGCAAATAAGGAAGCCATTGGGGCGGCTGGTGCTTGAAAAAATCTTTAATCCGCACCGCGATCGGATACACCAACCGAATATTGATGTTTAACCTGTAGTCGCGCTGCCAATCCCGCAGCCGGCGCACCGCCAGATACGAGTAAGGACTGCGGAAAGACCAGTAACAATACAGCTGCTGATTCATGTCGCCGCCTCTTCAATTAGCGATAAATCACCGGTGCCTGCTTTTCGCTTTTAATATGGTCACTGCAGGCATATTTATTCTTATAAGACTAATTATATATCCGGTCAAGACAGTCGAATAGCATTCTGTAATTTTTTGCATTATTTAACTCAAAAACTTGTTTATTTATACCCTAAAGACTAATATCGACCAACACCAGTGCTCGGGGTATTTGGCCCGCGCCTACAATAATGCCTATTGCGCCACCGTTTTAACTTTTCGGAAGGCGTTGCCAGCAGGAGAAAGATCATGGCTAATATTAGCGGCGCCCGACTCGCCAGACTGGCCCTTGAGGAAGTCGGTGTACGACATGCCTTTGGCATTCCCGGCGTGCACACCACCGAACTCTATGATGAATTTGCCAGCTCTTCGCTGATTACCCCTCACCTTGTTTGTCATGAGGCCGGTGGTGGCTTTATGGCCGATGCCGTGTCCCGACTGGGTGACTCACTCGGCTGCCTTGCTGTTGTGCCCGCCGCTGGCCTGACCCAGGCAATGAGTGCTCTGGCGGAGGCCTATCTGGATGGGATTCCCATGCTCGCCATTACCGCAGGCCTGAATACCGCCAGCGGAAAAGTTCACCTACTCCATGAAATGGATCAGCAAGCCCTGACCGCCACCGTGACCAAGGGATTCTTTACAGCGCAAAATCATGCCGACATCGCGCCGGCCATCTACGACGCCGCACGCACTGCATGTTCCGGTGTACCTGGCCCAGTACTGGTGGAAATTCCCCAGGCACTGCTGATTACTACCGCAAATACCCCTGCGCCAGCCCCCTTTACCCCTTCTCCCCTGCCCCCTCCACCACCTCCCGAGCAACTGACAGCAGCGGTCGAAGCCATTGCCGACATGAAGCAGCCGGGGCTGTGTGTGGGCTGGGGCGGCAGAGGCGCCCGTGATGAGCTTGTCGCACTGGCTGAGTTTCTGCAGGCGCCGGTCAGTACCTCACTGCAGGGACTGTCGAGCTTTCCAGCAGATCATCCGCTGCACACTGGTTTCATGTTCGGGCACGCGGCTGTTCCCGCTGGCGAACAGGGTTTTGCCAATTGTGATGGACTGATTGCCATCGGCCATCGTTTTGGCGAAGTCGGTACCGCCTCCTGGTCGATGAATCCACCGGAAAATATGATTCACATCGATATCGACCCCAGCAGTATCGGCGCCAATTATCCAGTTCGCCAAGGGCTGGTCGGCGACGCCCAAGTAGTTTTACGCGCACTACTCAATGCGCTCAACAAAGCGGCCAAGCCCCGCAGTGACGCCAAACGCCTAAAGCGCACCATCAATAGCGCAAAGGCGGAGTACCGGAAGGAATGGCACCGACATAGTAGCGGCGACCGGGTCAATCCGGTGGCGTTTTACGACGCGCTCGACAACGCTCTGGCCAGGGATGCCATTGTTGTCTGCGACGATGGCAATCACACCTTTCTGACGGCGGAATTGATGCCAATGTCCGGCCAGCGCAGGTTTGTCTCTCCGACTGATTTCAACTGTATGGGTTATGGTGTTCCCGCCACTATTGCCGCCAGTCTCTGCAACCCCCGTACTCAAGTTGTGGGCATCGTCGGCGACGGAGCCTTCCACATGACCAGCAATGAGCTGCTAACTGCGAGCGCCGAAGCCGCCCCCGTGGTGATCTTTGTATTCAACGATGGTGAGCTCTCGCAGATTTCCCAGGCTCAAGAAATTCCCTACAACCGTAAAACCTGCACAGTGTTACCTGCGGCCGATTTTTCGCAGATTGCCACGGCCTACGGTACTAGCTTCGTGTGTTTACGCGATAACGAAGATTTAGCCGATGGTGTCGAGCGAGCACTGGAAATGGCGAAATCCGGCCGCCCGGTGCTGGTTGAAGTCCGCGTGGATTACAGCAAGCGCACCCGTTTTACCAAGGGCGCGGTCAAAACTCAACTCAATCGCATGCCAGTCAAAACCAAAGCCAGGGTTGTCAGCCGGGCGCTGTGGCGCCGCGTTGCACACGTGGAATAAAACAAATTCAATCAGGCGCAATCGATGTCATTTAAAATGAACACTGTCATGATCATTGGCGCGGGCCCCACGGGTTGCACCGCCGCACTGCTCCTCGCCAAACTAGGTATTCCCTCCACCTTGGTGGAGCGTCGCAAGAGTCCGAGCACCCACCCTGCCGCACACGTCATCAATGCCAGAACTCTCGAAGTATGGGCGCAAATCAACCCCGCGCTTGCAGATGAAATGTGTGCCGCTAGCCCCAGCCTCGATGACGCTACTGATATCCACTGGCGTACCAGTCTGACCGGGCGCAAGCTGGGTAGCATCAATCCACTGCCTGCGGATCCAGACACCGCTGCAAGATTGTTATCACTGAGCGCCTATCGCACCATTCACCTGGGTCAGCACAAAATCGAACCCATACTGTGGAAGTGGGTGGAGCAGCAGCCTTTAATCGACTTTCGCAAGGACGTGACAGCCTGGGATCTGCAGGAGCGGTCAAACGCCGTTATCACGATGCTGCGTCCGACCAGCGACCGCACCGGCTCTGGCGTTGCGACACCTTTGCAAACGCGCTTCGCCATCGTCTGCGATGGCGCAGGCGGACGCAGCCGCGAGAACCTAGGAATTGAAATGAAGGGTGATGTGCTCGCCCATGTCGCAAGCGTTTTTTTCCATGCTGAATGTTCGCCCCCTCTGAGCGGACTTCCGGTACTCGCCTGGCTGTACAATCCCGACTTCGCCGGTGTATTGATAAATCATATCGATGGCGACTTCGTTTTAATGACGCCCTATTTCCCCCCAGTGCAGGATATCGCGGACTTCGACAGCGAGTACTGGCATAAGGCAATACCCCATGCCCTCGGCACCGAACCCAAACAGCTGGAAATACGTTCCTGTGGTAGCTGGGTAATGACCGCTCAGGTAGCAGACCATTACCGTAGAGGCAACGCCTTTCTCGCTGGCGATTGTGCTCATCGCTTTCCGCCAACGGGTGGCTACGGTCTTAATACCGGTGTTCAGGATGCCCACAACCTAGTCTGGAAGCTCGCCGCCGTATTGGAAAATCGCGCGGCTCCTTCACTTCTGGACAGCTATGAAGTCGAACGCAGACCGGTAGCCGAATTTAACTGCGCCCAGAGTGTTCACAATCATTTCAAAATGGACAGCGTCACCGCCCCTTTTAAAATGACCGGCAGGGCCTCCCTCGTTTTAGGTGGAAAATTGCAGCGCCCGCCTTTCAGCTGGCTGCCCAAGTCGTGGCAACGTCGCGCCCTGATGACGCTGATGCGCATAGCCAGAAAGCAGACCCGCCCCCTGTTGCAAGACAACCCGCGTGGTCAACGCCTGCGCGACGCCGTCGCCGCGGAAATCCCTGCTCAGGCGGAGCATTTCAGCGCCCCGGGGGTTGAACTTGGCTTCGCCTATGAATCCGGCCTGGTAGCTTCGGAGCCTGGCCCAAAGCCGATACTGGGTGATGGTATCACCCAGTATCGGCCCACGACCTGGCCCGGCGCCCGCTTGCCCCATACTGATATTTATCTGGGAAACGGCGTCGCCAGCAATCATTTGCTCCTGAATATGCGGGATTTCCTGCTGCTTTGTGGACCAAATAAACACCAACCCTGGCGCGATACCGTAGCGAAAGCCGCTATCCCCGACGGCATCAACATAAGGGTGGAAGAGCTACATACCGCGGGGCATACCGCAACCCTTTGGCGGCATTTGTTCGAAGTCGGAGAGGACGGTGCTGTGCTGATTCGCCCCGATGGACATGTGCTGTGGCGAACCTCTAAAAGCGCCGATAAGTCCATTCAAGATCTGCAGCAGACGTTAACAACACGCTGGCCTGAGCCCTCACCGACAGCCCCCATTCCGCTCTGATCATCATTAATATCCGATAACAGAGTGAGCATCGATTTAAGC
>JBFEVY010000018.1:0-21459 GCA_041546665.1 Spongiibacteraceae bacterium
ATTTTGTAGCGCAGGTATTCCATGCTTTCCGCTGCATCGCTTTTGCTACTAAAAAACAAGTGCCCCGGCGACGCGGACAGCAAACCGCCGTAACAGGAGTCAGCAATAACCAGCACCCGCTTCGCCTTCATTCTGCCAAGGTGGTTGGTTACAAATTCATTCGGCACCCAATGCGAATCATCCGGTGGCTGATCCGCATTGGTTGGCAACCAGTAACCCGTGCTGCGCTCGCCAACATTCACCAAGCTGCCGTGGCCCGCATAGTAGACCAACAGGTTGTCCTGCTCGGTTAACACCTCGTGCAATTCGTTGATCGCACGCATCACCGTCAGGCGGTCAGCATCGAGCAGCAGTTGCACGCGAAAACCGTATTTTTCTTCCAACACTTTACCCAGATCGCGGGCGTCTGCAATCGGGGTTTCCAGAGAGTCGAGGGTATCGTACTTGCGATTGCCAATGATCAGCGCGTAGTACCGACCAAAATCCATATTTTCATAGGTCACATGATCAGCACCGCGCAGCGCAGGATCCATCTGTTGCGTGGCGGCCGGTTCCCCAGGGGTACGCAGTGTGGTCGGCGTTCTCAGCGTGACCTTGCGCAATTCCGGGATCGTACTGATTTTACTGGCAACCTCGTTACGATCCTGCTTGATGCTCGACACCAGATCCGTCAACGCTGCCAGCTCCGACTCCACCTGCGGCGCCGCTGTGGAGGCACTCGCTTTTGCTTTGTCTAGCTTCCCGTGCAGTGATTTAATCTGGCTTTCCAGGGCTTTAAGCTGGGCATCTTTGGAGGCCAGCTGTTTTTCCAATTCGGCCTTTAACTCGCGCTGTTCGCGTTCGGCGGCCTGTTGATAAATCACACTGTCTTCGGGCAAACCCCACGCCGCGCGGTACAAATTCAAGGCCTTCAGTTTGTTCTTCTCTACACCTAGCCCCTGTTCATACAAGGTGCCCAGATTAAACTGTGCCTGCTTGTTCCCCTGCTCTGCCGCTCGCCCGTACCACAGTGCCGCAACTTCGTAGTTAGGATCTGTACCCAGACCTTTTTCAAAGATTTCACCAACGCTCACCTGCGCTTGCGCATCGCCGGCTTCCGCACTGGGTAACCACACCTTTAACGCCGTTTTGTAGTCCGCCCGGTCATAAGCGACATATTCACCGCCGCGAACAGAGCAGTCTGATGCAGTGGTTTTAACCGGCCGTCGCGGAGTCTGGTAGGTCATCGTTCCCAGCTTGCGCAATTGACCGGGCAACAGACAATCCACAACATACATACCGGCAATCTGGTCTTCACTGCTGACATTAGTCGGCGCGTTCGCGACACCACCACTGGTACTGCAGGCCACCAGCGCACCGGAGAAAATCGCCATTGCGGATCGATTCCACCAGCGCCCCATCCAAGTCTGCCGTTTCGCGTGTTTCATCATCCCTTCTCCACTTAATGTCGCGTTACGCCATCTGGCGAGGTCGATCCTTCCGAGCAAACAGTGGCGTCTCCCGCCCCGGCGTTATTTATTGTTTCCCGTGACTATAGCCAAAAAGGGTAACAAATTTCCGCGCGGCCTTTCACAGCTATTACACTTGCGTGATTTAAACTACTTCCCTGAACAGCAGCTCCGCTCTGCCCAGGGCCACTTCAAGACCATCGTTCATACTAATATTACTCTGCAATTCACCGTGAATACGCAGACCATTGGTCGACTCGGCATCTGCCAGATACCAATTACCAGACTGGTAGCTCAGGGTGGCGTGGTGCGCGGAGATACTGGGGTCATTGACCCGGATATTGCAGCTGCTGTCCCTGCCGACCGTCCATTCACCGCCGTCCTTGGCCCTTGAAATACCGAACACCAGCGGCCGCCGGCCGCTGATAAAGAAGATCAGCGCGACTTCCGGCACCGGTTTCGCGCTTGCCATTTTTTTCAGCAGCCGATCCACCAGCTCAGCGGAGTATTCCGGTGCGGCGTTTTCACCCTCCCAGCCTGCGGGTAATTGGTAGGACTGTTCAAAGGAAGTGAGTTGGCTGTCGCCCTCATCAATCATGACCGACCCACCGGCCCCAAGCATGCTCGGCGGCAGGCGCGAGGCCATAATTGTCTGCTCCGCGTCATCCGGGTCAATCAGGTAATAAACCTCGCGACCAAACTTGATCACATCGCCCGCCTTCACCGCCGTCGGCGCTCGAACTTGACGATTATTGATATACGTTCCGTTGGTCGACCCCAGGTCTTCGATCATCCAGGCGTCGGCGGAGTAGCTGAATTTGGCGTGGCGGCGGGATAACAGCTCCTTTCCGATAACGATATCGTTCTGTTCGGCACGACCGACAAACACCTCCGGTTTTGACAGCGGGTATTCGTCTTTGTCGTTAATGCCTACCAGTTTGAGCTGTGCCATGGTGTCTATGCCTGGATATCGTCGTCTCGCCCTACTGATTAACTATACGCCAGATGCCGTTTTTTGCGCCTGCGAATACGACAAACCGTGACGCACTGGTCTTAGTCAGCGGTATTTGACGCAGCACTTCCCGCCAGCTCAACCCCAAGTTCGGGATCGCTGCGCGAGGTTTTCGTTGCCGCCCCGACGCTCGCGGGAGAAGCGGATTCACTTGTCTTTGGCTTGGCCTGGCGAAGCAAAGCGCCTACAACGATGGCCAATAACAGTGCGATAAGCTGACCAAGTCCCAGGGCGATCAGCGCCGGCAGCGCCGCGTCCAGCCCATTACCAATCCAGCTCAATACCGCCGCGGTGTTTGCAGGCACCCAAAGGCCGGCCACATCGGCGTGCTCTACGGGCGCAAACAAGAACGCTATCGCCGCAAAGATCAACCACAGTTTTGCCACGCCCCAGCGCATACCCTGGAACAGTAGCAGCCAAAGCAGAATTGCCACCCCCCCAAGCCCAATATAAAGGCGCATGGCGAGCTGCATATCATTTCCGTCAATCATGTTTTTGCCCTACTTTATCCAGCGGATAATATGATCCTGATAATCGTCTTCAGCGACGCTGTACTCACTGATACAGCGCCCGCGAACGGATTTCCCGGCACGCAACACGGACAGCTGATCACCCGAAATCAGCGGGTGCCAATCGGCTAAACCCCGCCCCTCGGAAACTCGCCGGTAAGCACAAGTTTCCGGCAACCAATCCAGCTCGGTGACATTCTCCTGGCGCAGCTGAACACAGTCGTGTACCCGCTCAAGCCGGTGTTCGTAATCGCTGCAACGGCAACTGTCAGTATCCAGTAATCGACAGGCGATATCGGTGTAATACACCTTGCCGGTGTCTTCGTCTTCCAGCTTGTGCATACAACACTTGCCACACTGGTCGCAGAGCGACTCCCATTCCGCCGGGGTCATTTCCGCAAGGGACTTGTGATCCCAGAAAGGTGCCGCCGCGCTCATTCCGGGCGATCCTCCCGCGGGTTCAGAATCTCCGGCGCCGGTGGCATTTGCAGGTAGTAGCCATGCTCAGCGATGGCATCCAGCACTTTTCCGGCATCGGCCCGCGCGAGCTTTCGGTCGCGATCAATCAGCAACACCATGGCGTGCTGTGGCTTGCCAAATTGCTCCAGAAGCGCTTCAGGCACCTTGGCAAGGTCGTCTTTTTTATCCACATAGAGATACATGCCTTCACGGCGGCTGCTACGGTAAATAGTACAAATACGCTTCATGACTCTTCACTTGTGGCCATTGTCTCATCCTGCCCCGGCGCCCCGGTATTTTTTTTGCGAACCAGATCCAGCAATGGCGGCCCGACTAGGTTCTCACGCCAACCGCGCAGCGTCTCGGGCAGCTCCCGGTTGCGGATAAGGTCTTCAAAGTCGCGTTTGCGCGCCAGTACTTCCACCGAAATATCCTCACGCTCTGCGATTTCAGCCGCACAGTCCCGCAGTCTTTTTAACACCCGGTTCTGATCTCCGTTCAGCGGCTGCTGTCCCGCGAGCAGGGTCTCACCTTCGGGCGCATTGTCGGCCGCCGCAGCAAGAATATCCAGAATCCGCTCACCATCGCGTCGAACCAGCGCCGCCGGGACATCGCGAATCCGCGACAAGCTCGACAGATCTTTGGGTTGGCGGCGAGCAATTTCAAAGCATATCGGATCCTTGAGAACCCGGCCGCGGGGTATATCCCGCCGGCGCGCCTCATGTTCACGCCACTCACAGAGTGCCTTGAGGCCCCGACGCTGCCCTGAACGGAGTTTCCACACGCCTTTAACCCGCTGATAATACTCAGAAATAGGTTGTGGATTTTCCGCCTGTGCGAGCATTTTTGCACAGTCTTCCCGCCACCAATCCAGGCGGCCCAACTTGCTGAGTTTGTCACACAACAGCGGATAGACCCGTTGCAAATACAGCACATCCAGCGCAGCATAGTCGCACTGACTCGCGGTGAGCGGACGCTGCAACCAGTCGGAGCGTGTCTCCCCCTTATCGACATGGATTCCCAGGCATTCCAGCACCAGGTTCTGATAACTCAGGCCCACGCCCAGTCCAGCGAGGGCCGCTCCCGGCTGGGTATCCAGTAAGGGTTTGGGTAAACATCCCAGCAGGCGCTGAAACACTTCAATATCTTCACTGCACGAGTGAATGACCTTGACTACCGACTCATTCCGGAACAGCTCAATCAGAGGCTGCCAGTCGTCGATACTCAGAGGATCGATCAGCGCACAATGCCCTTCCGCGCCAACCTGCAGCAGGCCCGCTATCGGGTAAAAGGTATCACGCCGGATAAATTCAGTATCGATGGCCAGAAAGCTGGCGCCAGCCCACTGCCGACAGGCCTCAGCCAGCGCGGTATTGGTTTCGATGTATTGGTATTCCACGGCCTCAATCAATGCGCTGTCGCCCCTTTAATGCGTGTGCGAGTGTGCCACTGTCAACGTATTCCAGCTCACCCCCCAGTGGCACACCGTGGGCAATGCGGCTTACCGTCACGCCGAGGCTGCGCATCTGCTCGCTGATAAAGTAGGCCGTCGCCTCTCCCTCAACCGTTGGGTTAGTCGCCAATATCAGCTCCTGCACTCCCAGTTCCTTAACTCGCTCAACCAGGCGGTCGATTCCGATATCTTCCGGGCCAATTCCGTCGATGGGTGACAAATGGCCCATCAAGACAAAGTACAAGCCGCGATAATCCCCGCTCTGTTCAAATGCCAGTACATCGGCCGGCGACTCCACCACACACACCGTTTGATGGTCGCGGCGCGGGTCCGCGCAAATCAGACACTCTTCCTGTTCAGTGAGTGTACGGCAACCGCGGCAATGCCCGATCTCCTCCGCAGCCTGATGCAAGGCCTCTGCCAGGCGCATGGCCCCCGGACGGTTGCGCTCGAGTAGTTGAAAGGTCATACGTTGGGCAGACTTGGGCCCCACCCCGGGCAGGCAGCGCAGGGCGTCAATCAGTTCATCGATAAGCGGACTAAACTGACTCATGAAAAGGGCATCTTGAAGCCGCCAGGCATACCCATACCGGACAGCATGCCGCTGAGCTGATTCTGGTTATTCGCCTCTACTTTGCGAACCGCGTCGTTGACCGCTGCGGCAAGCAAATCTTCCAGCATTTCCTTGTCTTCACTCATCACGCTGGGATCAATCGTTACCCGGCGCACGTCGTGACGGCCATTCATTTGCACTTTTACCAGCCCGGCACCGGCTTCGCCGGTCACCTCCATTTTGGCAAGGTCTTCCTGGGCCTTTTGCATCTTCTCCTGCATTTCAGCAGCTTTTTGCATCAAATCATTAAGGTCTGCCATCAAATTACTCCTCAGCATTCAGAGGGGCGCACTGACCCCTCCTCTATTTCAGCATCAAATTCTACCAGCAGTTTCTGAACAAGCGGATCGCCTTCCATGGTTGCCTTAACACTGGCGATACGCTCTTTCAGTTGCCGTTCCCGATACGCAGCCGGGGTCTCTTCATGCGTTTCCCCCAAGCTCACGCTTACCTGCAGGGGCATCGCGAAATACTCGCTGAGTAGCGTCTGCAGTTTTTCGATATGGCGCTCATTGAGCAGCGTGGCATTGCGCTGGTCGATAACAAAAGCTAGGCGCTCGCCGGCGCACTCCGCAATCTGGCAATGTCCGGCGACACTGCCCAACATTCCGGGCAACATAAAATGGTCGAAATACTCTCGCCAGGTTGCCGGCGTTAACTCCGCATAGGGCAGTTTTGCCGGGCTTGGGGCGCGCTGCTCAGGCGCCTCGGCCGGCGCAGCATCCTCGGCTACATCAACGACCGGCGACTCAACAACCCGCTTGAGCTGTTCGCCGGCAGGTGACGACGCGACGTCGGCAGATTCCCGACGGGATTCTACGCTGCTCTCCCCCGACAGGGCCGCTTGCATTGCCTGACGCGCCGCTTGCTGCGCGTTCCCGGCCCCGGGCTCGGCAGCTGAAGACACGGTATCGGAAGACGCCGCAACCGAAGACTCGACTGACGGCGCAGCACGAGCTGGCTCTGGCGCACTGTCATTTCGGGGGAGTGCACTCCCCCCTTCAAGGGGCTTTTTTACTTGCGGCGCAGCAGCCCCCTGAGCTGCCGACAATTCCTGCGCAGGGGGAGAGATAACACCCTCCGGACAAAAAGCGAGAATTCGCAAAAGCATCATTTCAAGACCGGAACGCAGATCCGGCGCCAGACCGAGGTCGCGACGCCCGGTCAGGGTCATCTGATAGTAGAACTGCACCTGCTCACCCGAGAGCGTGGCGGCCAGGTTTAAAATTTTCTCCCGGTCACCCAGGCTGTTATCCAGCCCTTCGGGCACCGTCTGAGCCAGCGCCAGGCGGTGCAATACATGAAGCAGCTCCGTCGCCACCGCCGAGAAATCCGCGCCGAGTTCACCCAGCTCAGCAACAATGCTCAGCAGGCCTGCCCCATCGCGTGCCGCCAGCGCCTCCACCAGGCGGTAAACCGCACCGTGGTCGATCGTACCCAGCATCTGGCCAACATCCGCCTCACCAAGCTTGCCGGAACCAAATGCAATTGCCTGATCGGTAAGGCTCAGGGCGTCACGCATACTGCCGTCAGCCGCACGGCCCAGCAGCCACAGCGCGGCCTCCTCATAGGCGACCATTTCCTTGTCCAGCACCGTTTTCAGGTACTCGACAATCCGCTCGGCGCTCAGGTTTTTCAGGCTGAACTGAAGACAGCGCGACAAAATGGTCGCGGGAATTTTCTGAGGGTCTGTGGTCGCCAGCAGAAATTTAACGTGCGGTGGCGGCTCTTCGAGCGTTTTCAGTAGCGCATTGAAACTGCTGCTACTGAGCATATGCACTTCGTCGATCAGGTAGACCTTATAACGTCCCTGGCTGGGCGCATACTGCACGTTGTCCAGAAGTTCGCGGGTGTCTTCAACCTTTGTGCGCGACGCCGCATCTACCTCTATCAGGTCAACAAAGCGGCCTTCGGTAATCGCAACACAGGACTGACACTGCCCGCAGGGCTCAGAGCTGACACCGGCATCACAATTCAGGCATTTGGCAAGAATACGCGCGATGGTGGTTTTACCTACCCCGCGGGTTCCGGTGAACAGATAGGCGTGGTGCAGCCGGTCATGGTCCAAAGCGTTGATTAGCGCTTTGAGAACATGGGCCTGTCCCGCCATCTCTCGGAAGGTTTTCGGGCGCCATTTGCGCGCCAGTACCTGATAACTCATTAACTCTCACACCCCTTTTGGGTGACCTGAACTGGATCGGCAAGGATACACCAGCGCCGCCGCGACAGAAACCGGCAGGTGGCTGAATTAACAAGGGGAATTGGAGGTGGCCCAACCAGCCACACCCCGGCACACGAGTCGATAACTACCGTTGCTCCCTTCCGGGCCTGGCGGGGTTCGCTATCTATCGTTGCGAGGGGACCGACTGGACCACCATAACGACTCAAACACAGTGTAAAACCACCCGATTCAGATCTGAATGAGGGGAGCCACCGATTTGAGGGGCGCTATTGTCTTTGAAAGACCCGACACATGCAAGCGGCATTGACAATATTCGCGCCCGTTCGCGCTATTCCACCGCACCGGGTGGAAAATGGCGCATCACTTCTTTGATGGTCTCGGCAATATACTGACGGCGCTCTTCAGGACTGCTCAACTCAGGCAGACGACGGTTTGCATTGCCACGCCACACCAGCTCTTTACTCACCGGGTCCACCAGATCAATCACCAGACTGTCCTGCTGGTATTCATCGACCCAAAAATCATCGTGGGGGTGATAGGCATAACCAAAGCCCGGGCGGTGAAAGCAGTGATAACAGGGGTAGTAACCAAAATGCTCGTACCAGTTATAAAAACTGTCTACTCGTACTTTGTCGGTCACGCCGCGGTGATAAGTCACCAACAAGGACCCTTTTCTGGGCTCTGTGAGTTTTTCCAGCCCCTTGGCCTGCAGCTCCGCATCCACGGCTTCAACAATGCGCTGATGGCTCAGATCACTCTGATAAACCAGTTTATCCGTCGCGGGGGGAGTTGCCGGTTGTTCCATCCACACATAGCTGTCAACCGCCGAAAAGTCATACTCTTCTGCGTAGTCGGTGGCGACCGGTAGCGATCCGCAGGCCGCCAGCAATAACACCAGTGCACTCAACAAAAACCGCATCGCGCCAACTCCTATACTGTATGGCGGCGGCCACTCAAACACCGCCGCACTACCGAGATTATTAATCCGCTCGCAACACTACCCAGCTAGCGAAACGACCGCGAATTACTCGCAACAGTAACGCTTTTTCATTGCGCCCTGCTACCTCGGCAAATTCGCGGACATTTTTGACCCGCCGCTGATTGACCGAGACGATGTAATCGCCAGGACGCAGCTTATCGATCGCCGGTGAGTCCTGAGCCACATCGGTAACCTCTACACCCTCGGGGTCATCACTGTCGCGCAAGGACACGCCCTCAAGCAGAGGGTGCAGACTTTCGCCATTGTCGGCAACACCGGTAGAGGCTTTAGCCAACGTCGCTTTGAAGGTCTTTTCTTTGCCTTTGCGCAAGACTTTCAATGAGATCTTGTCACCCACACGGCGCAAACCCACCTCGTTGCGCAGTTGCGCCGAACTGCTAATCGCCTTGCCATCGAGCTCAACAACCACATCCCCGGCTTCCAAACCCGCCTTCTCTGCGGCGGAGCCTTCCTGCACCTCCGCAATCACCGCGCCGCGCTGCTGGGAATCGATATCAAAGGCCTCAGCCAGATCCGAGGTCAAATCTTGAATGATCACCCCAAGCTGGCCGCGGCGTACCTCACCGTGATCGAGAATCTGTTCGATGCTCGCCATCGCCATATTGATTGGAATCGCAAAACCGATGCCGACGTTACCGCCAGAGGGCGCCAGAATTGCGGTATTCACACCCACCAGCTCACCGCGCAGATTCACCAGCGCGCCACCGGAATTACCCGGATTTATAGAGGCGTCGGTTTGAATAAAATTCTCATAGCCCTCAATGCCCAAGCCGGTCCGCCCCAGTGCACTCACAATCCCCGTGGTGACGGTCTGACCAAGGCCAAAGGGGTTACCGATTGCTGCAACAAAATCCCCGACTTCCAGCTTCTCCGAGTCAGAGATATTGACCGCGGTAAGCTCCTTCGCCTCTATGCGCAGCACGGCAATATCCACATCCGGGTCGGAACCGATGAGCTCCGCTTTAAAACTGCGACCATCATTCAGGGCCACGGTAATTTCGTCGGCACCTTTAACCACGTGGTGATTCGTCAGGACCGTGCCATTTTCAGCATCAATAATCACCCCTGAACCGGCGCTCTGGGTGCGACGCTGCTGTGGCGGCTGCTGGCGCTGGCCGTCGGGCACATTGAAGAAGTGGCGGAAGAACGGGTCGTTCAGCAGCGGATTTTGCTGCATGCGATGGGTGGTAAAGGTCGAAATATTCACTACCGCGGGATTAACCGATTTCAGCATCGGTGCCAGAGACGGCAACTTTTCGCCCTGGGAATCCTGAAAAGGAAGAAAGGCATAACTGCCCGAACTCAGGCACATTAGCAACGCAGCGACAAGGAAAAACACGCCGCGGGGCAGAACCATTCGAGTAACTACATTCGGAATCGACATTGTGCTCTCAAAACTCCATCTGCTTTCACAATGCAGCTTAGAGCACTAATTTTCAAAAAATTTCCGTTAACCCCGAAATTCGACGGGATTTTTAGAAATTTCCCCGACTCTGCCCGCCCCCGAGCCCTAGTCCGCCAGATTTTCCGACATGGCGTTAGCAACCGCCTTGTGGATGGTCCCGCGCAACGGCCTCATCATCATACCCAGCTTGATCCTGACAACCACTTCTTCTTCCAGCAAAGTGATCATGCCTGTCACCCCGTGGCGATGCAGCTTCAACTCGGTATCACTGATCCAATGCGCCTTTAACTCGTAACGCTGCTCCAGCTTATCAGCGACTTGATAGATCAACTCTCTGATTTCATCCAGGCTTTTATTATGTGGTTGATTAATGGATATCTCTGACACTACACCGTCTCCGCCACGGCATTACCGACCAGCCGGTACGCTACTGAATTTTAGCAGCTTGCTCCCGACTCGCCAGTTGCAACTGTATCGACGCCCGGCCTACTTACCGAGCGGAAACAAAAAAGCCGCCCAGAGGGCGGCTTTCAAATTCTTGGTGGAGCTAGGCGGGATCGAACCGCCGACCTCTTGCATGCCATGCAAGCGCTCTCCCAGCTGAGCTATAGCCCCAAGAGGCTGCGCATATTAATGGCCGCCCAAGGGCTTGTCAACAACTCCCTTCAGGGAATTTCATTTTCTTCTGACAAGCCCAATTCCCAAGCTCACTTCAGGCGCTGACCTCCCCCTCGGGAGCACCGCCGGACAGCGCCTGCTGATAACGTTTTTCCATTTTTTTCAAACGTTTTTTACCCACGCCGCCAAGGACATCCACCGCATGCCGCAACCGCGCCCGACTGATCTCTGGCCCAAGCACCTCCATCGAATCCACCACCGAAATCGACGCGGTCGTACCCGCAATAGCAACGAACAGCGGCGGCATCACATCCTTCAACTTAAGCCCCAGGCCGTCCGCCAGGGATTTAACTGCAGCGAAGAGCGTATCCCGATTCCAATCTGACTCCGCCTCCAGGCGCCACAGCACACACTGCAACACCGTCAGCAATTCCTCTTCCTCCAAATTCGAGCTGGAAAAACTCTCCGGCGTCAGTGGCAACAGTCCTGCAAGGAAAAACCCGGCCAGGGGCGCAATATCGGTAAACACCTCAATACGCTGCTGCAAATGCGGTAACACTTTCATCAGGGTCTCGCGGTTCAAGGCCCAGTCCTGTAGACGCTGGGCGAGTTGATCCTGCTCCAGCTCGCGCAGCCACATGCCATTCAACCAGCGCAGCTTTTCCACATCAAAAATCGGGCCGCCCAGACTCACCCGGGTAATATCAAAATTGGCCAGCATCTCTGCCAGTGAGAACTTCTCACTCTCATCCGGCATCGACCACCCCATACGGCCGAGGTAGTTCAACACCGCCTCAGGCATAAAGCCCATGCGCTGGTAATACCAGATGCTGGTCGGGTTCTTACGCTTGCTGAGCTTGCTTTTATCGGGGTTGCGCAGTAGCGGCAAATGGCAGAGCACCGGCATTTCCCAACCGAAGTATTCGTACAACAGCTTGTGCTTGGGCGCCGAGTTAATCCATTCCTCACCGCGCAGCACATGGGTGATCCCCATCAGGTGGTCATCCACCACATTGGCCAGGTGATAAGTCGGCATGCCGTCAGATTTCAGCAGAATCTGGGCATCGACCTGCCCCCAATCCAGCTCAATGGTGCCGCGCAGCATATCCGCGATCTCGCAGCGCCCATCTTCCTCAGGCACCACCATCCGGATCACATAGGGCGCACCCGCGGCCTCGCGGCGCTGCACTTCATCTTCAGCCAATTTCAGGTCAGAGGCTTTTAACGCAGTATGCAAGCCCGATTCACGGCGGGACTCACGCAGCGCGTCCAACTCTTCCGGCGTTCGGTAACAGCGGAACGCCAGGCCTTTTTCAATCAGTGCGTCACAGTGCTCCCGGTAGATCTCACTGCGTTCACTTTGCCGATAGGGTCCACACGGCCCGCCCACATCCGGGCCCTCATCCCAGGCCAGACCCAACCACCGCAACGAATCCAGAATCGCCTGCTCCGACTCGGGGGTTGAACGCTGTTGGTCGGTATCTTCGATCCGAAGCAGGAACTCACCGCCCATCGCCTTGGCAAAGCAATAGTTAAACAGGGCGATATAGGCGGTGCCAACATGTGGATCACCGGTTGGGGATGGAGCAATACGCGTGCGTACAGTCATGGCGCTCAAATTACCGTTTTAGTAAAAGATTCAATACAATAGCCGCTTCGGGTGAAAGCACCCTTAGCGACAGACAAAGCGGGGTATTATACGTGGCGTCTGCACTCAGATTCACCCTTTGCCGAGAGTTTTCCCGCAGATGTCGAATAACATCCCAGACCGCCGCTTCAAATGGCGCTTGGCACTTTCGTTTTAGGGCAGTACTTCAATATTGGCCAAACTAGACATAGATTGTGAGGTTCTCTAGGCTAGCGGTCACAATAATCACCGGTAAAAAAGCCATGAGAGCGCTCATAAAACTCCTGCCGATAACGTTCATAGCGCTACTGATGACAGCTTGCGGTGGTGGCGGCAGCGGTGGCACTGGCGGCGACGCCAGCAATAAGCCGTCACCCTGGCAAGCCACCACCAAGGCGTTTGACCCTGACTGTAGCGACTGCCCGGTAGTCATCGAATACTCAGCGCAGGAGTCCGCCCACGGCAGCAGCATACAAATCAAATACGACCCCACCGTGGATGACGAAGTCGCACAATGGGGTAACTGCGTTATCCAGGTGTTACAGTGCATTGAAAATAGCAGCGACCTCAGACCTTGCATTGCCATACCAGAGTGCCCGGCGAGCTGCCAGACCGCTTACCAAGAGGCCGGAGGCGATTCTGCTGATCTTGCATCTCAGTTTGATGCTTTCGAAGCCGTTTTCACCGACGACGACGCCCCCTGTCTGCCGGCAACGGAGGGTCAATAATGCCAAAACACACTCGCTACTTAGTGCTCGGCGGCGCTCTACTTGTCACCACTAGCACGGCATTCGGCTGGGACACAAAAACCGTCGAAAGCTTCGGAGTGGAGGCGCCAGAGTGGCAATCCTCCTATTTGACCACGATTAACGATGCCAATGAGCATATGGCCATTGCCGAAGATTCGCTCGAGTACATTGGCGCAGGTGTACTGAACGACGCGGATAACAATAGCCGGCCGCTCATTATCGACCTTAATGCCAGTTTTTTCCGGCGCGACGTATTTGGTGTCGGTGCCGGCTCGGTTGATGAGGTATCGATTCCCAGAAACAACAACAGCACGCTACTCGAAGAACGCGGCTTACCGCGACCAGCACAGTTCGCAGGCCTGCCAGATTTCAGTTACACACTCAGCGACTGGATCAATAAGAACTATCTGTGCCCATCGGTACCTGATGATGCCAAAGCACCTGGATCCAAGCTGGCACTTATCACCGATTTCCTACCGGTATCAGACGAACGTAAAGCGCAGATTGCTGCTGGCCTGGAGACCGACTTCTGCCATGCATTCAAGGGTTGGATGGGATTGTTGAACGCTAACCACTTCGGCACCCAGGCAAAAAACAACTACTTGCACTATCACGAGATTGCACTGAATCGCGCGGCGTACGCGAAGCAGCTTCGGGAAGCGCTCGAGGCGCGCAATGATGGCAGCGACGAGGCCTTTGCGGACTTTGTGAAGGAAGTCGAGATGCAGGCACTGAGCTTTGAAGGCATAGGCCAACACTTCTTCCAAGACCGGTGGTCCTCAGGTCATATGTGGGAACGCTGGGACGGCGCTGACTGGCACAGCCTGAATATTGCCCCACTGACACCGGAATCGCTGGGGCCACATGTACATGTTTCAGCTCTGACTGGGCTGATCCATGGCCATGAGAGCATTACCAAAGTGCCGGATCTCATGTGCTCACCTTCCGTCATTACCGGCGAGGCCATGCGGTGGCGCTACGAAGCGGGGTTTGGCCCCGCAGGTGATTCTTTATTCGATGGTATGGGCGACTATCGCTATACCGATGTATTGGACGGTATATACGAACCGGGTACCGGTGATGCATTTGATATTGCGATTGATCAACAAAGAAGCTCGATGGAGAGCTGCCTCTCCGCTGGCTGGGCGGAAGTCATCCGTGCGTTTGGCGAAAATAGCACATCAAATCAGGCGCGCTATGGCGCACTGGATGTGCCACTGAATTTTGACGGCCAGATACTGGGACTAGACGAAGACTGCTTCCGCAATTGGGCGACTGACGAGTCGATGTTTCTCGGCTTTACGGAGGGGCTGGGTATCCGGGCTGACGGCGGCTTCCAGAATGTGCGAGCAGCTCTGCTGGGGGCTTATACGCTGAAGCTTGAGGGCACAACCCGGCAGCTGGCAGACGATGCAATTAATGCCGGCATAGAAAGGATTACCCCTTCGATCAATGATCGTCTCGGCCGTGTGGTGTTATATGCACAACTGATGCGTGCTCGCAAACTATCTCCCAATGGCATCGGTATCGCGAAGGGTGGCCTCATTACGGTGTCTGGGGTTGCCTCCGGAGAAAACACACCCAATGTGCCGGACTACGCAGAACCTAAAGATCTCACAAAGTTGCCTGATGATATTGTTTCCAGCTTTGAAGACCGTGCAGGTGGCGATCGCCCTGGAAGAGACAAGCCCACCATGTACGGATTTTTCAATCGCGCCCATGCCGAATGGTGGTGCAAGGCCGACAACGTGCTGAATATACTTGACACCCTGCGTGAGGAAGAAGACGCAAACTCACTCGAAGCCTGCACCTACATCAGCAGCCGCATATACCGGGGGACCGACAAACGTTACAGTGGCGCTCAGGCAGAATCGCAGCTCTTCGCAACGTCTCAGGGCGACGTGCGAGTAGACCCGATCTGCGAATTGCCGTTGTTGCAGAGTGATCTAAAAGAGTCGGACCGCGATAGCAGCGACCGCAACCCGAACCAGATTGCGCCGGGCTATGTTGTGCGCGCTCAACTGCAATCATCTCCAGATCTTCAAAGCAGTCGGCCACTGGTGAATGTTTCACTGCCTTCGTTTGGCTACGACAGCCTCGTCAACTGGTGCCGACGTGTCCCGGTTATCGATCTAGAGGACGACCCGGACGACCCTGGGGCATTGCACGCTGAGGACATAGTGCTCGAAATTAATGACCCCGGCACGCGAGCACAATACCGAATTTCTGGCCACAACTTTGGACAGTCAGGTACGATTCTTATTGGTGACACAGCCGAGGAAGTTGACTGGTTGCGAGTTGTCGATTGGCAGCCTGAGCAGATTACCGTTGAGTTCCTGCCCGAGTTTGCACCAAGCGCACGTGACTACGCCGTCACCATTCAGGCCGTTCAGCGCAAGCAGTCACTGGAGTACAGCGAGGCAACGCACGCTCTGACCCGCACGCCTATAGACGTACCCGTGCGCAGTGTCGGCCGCGCGTTACTGCGCCTGGGAGACGTAGTGTGCAACAAAAACTTTATGATTGATGACCGCGCAGAACTGGACGAAGCGCGACAATGCACTGAAATCGATGGCAATCTTGCAATAGCATTTGGCGCCAGTGATATCGATTTTGATACTGTGGATTTCCCGATTCTCAACCGGGTGACGGGAGATGTTCAGATCTTTTTCTCGGGCGAAGAACCCAACAGGGAAATCACCGTATTGTCATTCCCCAAACTCAATAGTGTGGGTGGCTTCTTGAATCTGGCCGACACACGATCCTTACGCACGATTAGCTTACCCAAGCTGAGGACGGTCGGCGGCGATTTACGAATGAATTTCGGTTTGAATACCGTTACCCTGAATCTCGACAATCTCACCACTATCGGTGGTGGGTTCTTCATGGGTTCTTTTGGATCGCTAACATCACTCTCGGTCCCAACTCTGGAAACGATAGGCGCAGGTCTCACCATCGCAGACGCTGCCCTTTTAACTTCCATCGATTTCCCTGCATTGTTCCAGGTTGGCTCAGGAACGTTCGGATTCTCGCTGGAGGATCTCCCAGCACTGACATCGGTCAATTTCAACAATCTAGCCGGTATCGACGCTGTACTGGTGCTTGATGACGTAGGAAATTGCTTGAACTTCTCAGCCCCCAGCCTCACAGCACTCCGTGGACTTGGTGCTACCAGTAGCCTCCCAATCGACTCAGATCAAGGTTTGTGCAGTATTGATTTGCCAGCTATTGAAACACTTACATCATCGGTGCAAATCAATAATAATCCGGCACTTACCTCGGTTAGCCTTGCCAGCCTCAGAGAAACCGGCTTCGGATTCAGCGTGTTCAACAATCCCAGCCTGACGTCGCTGTCCATTTCCTCGTTGCAGCGGGTGGATGCCGGTGAAGGATCACTTGGCGGATTTTCAGTGCGAGCCAATGAATCCTTACCTTTCCTTGATGTCCCCTCATTGAGCGGTGTCGGCCGGACTTTCAGAGTTGAAAACAACGGTATAGCGGAGTTACAGGCAAGCAATCTGGGCACAGTGGGCGGCATCACAATTGTCGGCAACAGTAATCTCAACACCTTCGATATCAGCACCGTGAGCCTAGGGTCGCTGACTGTCAAATCCAGTCCACTGATGAGCAGCTTCGTCCTCAATACAGGGTCATTGGGTACGGCGTTTATTGAGGATAATGAAGCACTAACCGGCTTTCAGCTGGATTCAGCCGTGGTAGACGCTGCCGACATCTTCAATAACCGATCGCTGAATCAGTGTTTTGTCAACGCCTTCTGCGCCCCCATCAACGCACGCGCGGGCGGCATTGCTTGTGACTCGGGCAGTAACAATGTCGACCCACCATTTCCGGAGTGCGGACAATGATTCACCCCCAGACCACGTATCAGGCGCTGGTCTCACCATCGATAAAACGACAGATATGACAAAGGAAAAACCTAATCGCCGCTTCTGCGTGGCGCCAATGCTGGACTGGTCCGATCGTCATTGCAGAATGTTCTGGCGTCAACTCAGTGAGCACGCCGTGCTATACACCGAAATGGTCACCACCGGCGCCCTGCTTCACGGCGACCAACACCGGCATCTTCAGTTCTCTGCACAGGAGCTGCCCCTGGCATTGCAATTGGGTGGCAGTACGCCTGCCGACCTTGCACAAGCCAGCCGACTGGCGGAGCAGTGGCAGTACAGCGAGGTCAATCTCAACTGCGGCTGCCCCTCTGACCGGGTACAAAACGGATTCTTCGGCGCCTGCCTGATGGGGCGCCCCGCCCTGGTTGCCGATTGCGTTAAAGCAATGAAAGACGCCTGTAGCCTGCCTATTACCGTCAAACATCGTATCGGCATTGATGATCAAGAGGGTTATGAACCCCTGCGGGATTTTGTTGGCCAGGTTGTCGACGCCGGCAGCGATGCGATTATCGTACATGCCCGCAAAGCCTGGCTGCAGGGCCTGAGTCCCAAGGAAAATCGCGAAATTCCGCCACTGAATTACGATATGGTCTACCAACTCAAGACTGATTTTCCCGACTTAGAGGTGATCATCAACGGCGGCATCACCTCCCTGGACGCCGCAATTGAACAATTGTCACATGTCGACGGCAGCATGGTTGGGCGCAGTGCCTACCAGGACCCGTGGCTACTCGCCGAGGTCGATGAGCGCGTTTACGGTGACAATACCGGGGAACGCAACCGCTTTGACGTTGTCCGCAATATGTATTCCTATATTGATAACGAGCTGGCTGCGGGAGCACGTTTGCACCACATCACTCGCCATATGCTGGGCTTATTCAACGGACTGCCTGGCGCACGTCAATTCCGCCGCCATTTGAGCCAGCAGGCCTTTCGCCCTGAGGCCAATCTGGATACCCTAGAGGAAGCGGTATTACTTGTAGAAGCCGCGATTGCACACCAACAGGAACGCGATCAACACCATAACAACACTGCGCGACAAGCCGCGTCGCCAATCATGCAAGATACAGGAACAGAAACGTTATGAGCAGCAAGCTGGATCAACTTAGAAACATGACCGACGTTGTCGCTGACACGGGCGACATCGAGGCGATTCGCCGCTATACCCCGCAGGACGCCACCACCAATCCCTCACTGATCCTGAAAGCGGCTCAACTTCCCCAGTACCAGTCCATTATTGATGACGTGGTAAAGGCTACCCAACCCAAGGCCGACAACCCCGCCTCAGTCAAGGACGCCGGCCTGCAGCTCGCAGTGCGAATCGGCAGCGAAATCTGCGGCCTGGTTCCCGGCAAGGTCTCAACCGAGGTGGATGCGCGACTGTCGTTTAACACTGCTGCGACCATTGCCGAAGCCAAAGATATTGTCGCCCGCTACGAAAAGCTCGGCATCGGCCGCGAGCGCCTGCTGATCAAAATCGCCTCCACCTGGGAAGGGATTCAAGCCGCACGTCAGCTCGAAAGCGAGGGCATTGAGTGCAATCTGACACTACTTTTCAGCCTTGCCCAGGCGGCCGCCTGTGCCGACGCCGGCGCCACTCTTATCTCACCCTTTGTTGGCCGCATCCTGGACTGGCACAAAACCAAAGGCCTCGAACCCGCCAGCGCCGACGAAGACCCCGGAGTGCAATCGGTCAGCACTATTTACAGCTACTACAAGCAGCACGGTTTCAAAACGATTGTTATGGGAGCGAGCTTTCGCAACGCGGGTGAAATTGAGGCGCTGGCCGGCTGTGATCGCCTGACCATCAGCCCAGCGCTGCTGGAAGAACTGAGTAACGACAAGGGCGATCTCCCCCGCCGCCTCAGCACCGATCAGGAATTTGCCGCACTGCCCCGCCTGCAATTGGACGAAGCCGCATTTCGCTGGGCGATGAATGAAGATGCCATGGCCACGGAGAAAACGGCCGAAGGCATTCGCGCCTTTGCCGCAGACCAGATCAAGCTCGAAGCATCTTTAGTGGAATGGTCGCGCTAAGCCCATGTTTGATGCTCTGAAGAAACTCTTTACCAGCAGCGACTCCCCCGCAGAGGAAGAAATGACTCTGGCCATGGCCGCGGGGGCCCTGCTGCTGGAGGTCAGCAAGGCCGACTACCAGCAAGACCCCGAAGAGGTGGAGAAGGTTCGATCTCTGCTCAGGCAGCACTTCCATGTCGGCCTGGACGAAATGGAAGCCTTTATGGTTAAAGCCGGCAAAGCCTGCGACGACAGCACCGCGCTTTACCCCTTCACCCGCTATATCAACGACAATTGCAGCAATGTCGAAAAATATCAGCTGGTCCATTCGCTGTGGGAAGTGGCGGCGGAAGACGGCGTTATCAGCAAATATGAGGAGCACGTGATTCGCAAGATTGCCGACCTCATCTATTTGCCACACCGGGAGTTTATTCGGGCCAAGCTGAGCGTTGTCGAGCAACTACCCGAAAAGTAGAATTCGGAAAACCGGCTGCGTGGCCAGGACGGCCTGCCGGCAAGGGCGTCAGATCAGTAACACTGACCTTCCAGAAGTGTGACCAGCTCACGAAACTTGGCCTTGTTGGCGTCGTTAAGCCCCATTAAAACCCGATGCGCTTCCAGAACCCGGCAGCGCACTTCCTTTTCGTCGTCGTGCAGCACTGGCAACTCACCGAGATCTTCGTCATTGAGCAATGGCTCCTGACGAATGCGAAACACGCGATCAAAGCCCATGCTTTCCAGAACACGGGTAATATCGGGGTTTGTCGAGAGAATGACCGGCACAAAGGAGTAGGCCTGCTTGGCCTTGATGGCCAGTTTGGCCAGTAGCCCCAGCGTGGTACTGTCCACATTGATGGCGTCGGACAGGTCGATAACCACACTGGCAAAGCCCTTCGACGACAGCATCTCGTCAAAGAACTCGTCCATGGTTGTACAGAGCGTCAACCTGACGTCTCCCACCAGCTTGATGACAAAGGCGCCATCCTGCTCTGCGACTAATATCTTTCCAGGTTGCATCAACTTAATCTGACCTGCTCACCACCAAAAACGCGATATCGTCAGGGGCCTCATCGATGTCATTGAGCCCAAACGCGTCTACCAGTTCACCAGAGCTTCGCTGCCCTATTTTGAGAATATCGAGCAACGCCAGCTCCTTCTTCTCAACAGTATCATAGTCCAACACTTCCAGGATGCCATCCGAAAACAGCGTCAGCACAGCGCCCTTAGGGAAATTGATCATATGATCACTGTACTCGGCCTCGGCGAACAAACCAACGGGAAGATCGTGTTCCGTCAAAAAACGCGCCTGACCGTCTATCGCCAGCACCGGCGCCGGCAGGTGGCCGGCCACGGAATAGCAAAGCTGATGACATTTGAAGTCGAAGCTTCCCACACACATGGTTACGTGTTTGCCGATGCCCATTTCCAGCAGTTCGCGATTAGCAATCGCCAGCATCTTGGCCGGCGAAAGGATAGCCGAAGAACCGCGGTGCAGAAAGTCACTTCGCTTGCGGGCAAACAAATTTTTCAGAAATACCGTCACAAAGGCCGAGCTGGCCCCATGCCCGGAGACATCCGCAACAAAAAACGTCGCGTGATCTTCGCCAACCAGGAAATAATCAACAAAGTCGCCGCTCAGGTATAACGAAGGGAGGATATGGTAGCAGAAGTGGTAATTTTTAATGTCTTTGGGGGTATCGGGCAGCAGGAGCTGCTGCACATGTCGCCCTGCCTGTTGATCCTGCTGGAGATGGGTCAAACTTTCCAACAGATCGCGATTGGCGTTTTCGAGCTTGGTGCGATAGGCAAGATTTTCCCGCTTGAGTTCGCAGCGCTCCACCGCCCGGTCCAAAACGTGGCGAAGTACATCGCTACTCTCCGGGGGCAGCATCAGATAATCCGTTGCGCCATGGCGTACCGCCGACACCACATCCGTTACGCTCTTGCGACGGGAAATGCCGATCAGCGGCAACTCTCGCGGGTCTGCCGCCATGGCATCGAGCACGTCGATACCCCAGCCGTCAGGCAGGTCAATATCGATCATAACGCTGTCGATTTCTTCCTCGCGAAAGCTGGTCAACGCCTGTCCCGGTTGATCAACCGACACGACATCAACACCGAGACTCGAAAGAGCGTCGACCAAAGCATTGTGAACACCGTCAGCGTGCTGAACCAGCAATAAGGTATGAGGATTCATTGCGTTGTTTTACTCGCCACCGCAGACAATCTCAAGACTCCAAGCCGTAAGAATTCACAACTTCTTCGCGCACACCAGCGCCGGTCAGAAATCATCAAAGGTATCGAAGTCCTCGCCTCCAAAACTGTCCTGGAATGCACCATCATTGATCAGGAAGGCGCGGCGCTGCAAATAGGCATCTTTGAAAAACGTGTAGCGATCTCCACTTACCAAAGAATCAGAATCCAGCAGGGTCGAGCGCAGCTGGATCAAATCGAGCGCCG
>JBFEVY010000396.1:0-2751 GCA_041546665.1 Spongiibacteraceae bacterium
AGGTGCGCATATCGCCGTCAAACAACAAACGTTCAAGCGGCGCACTCATCTGGATACACCCATAGCCCAGCACAATAATGACCGGGAGCAACCAAAGCGGGTGATGCCCCTCGGGCAAAGACTGCTGGAAGCCAGCAGGCATTTTTTCCCAGAGCCAAGCGAACACCAAGACAGCCACCGGCAATAAAATCAGCAAGCTAAAAATTGCCGGAAGATGGAGCTCGGCAAAGGGCGCCAGCCACAATCCCGCCAGAAAGCCCAAAATGACCGTCGGCAGCGCTTCCATCAATTCGACCAGAGGCTTGGTCCTGCGCCGCAGAGAGGGTGCCATGAAAAACGCGGTGTAAATCGCCCCACACACTGCCAGAGGCGCGGCGATCAGCATCGCATAAAATGCGGCTTTCACTGTCCCGAAGGCCAGCGGCACAAAACTGTATTTCGGTTCAAAGTCGCTGTTGGCAGCCGAGGACTGCCAAACATAATCCGCCTCGGGATAGCTTTCGTACCAGACCTTTTGCCACAGGGCGGACCATGAAATTTCCGGATGTTTGTTGTCTACGGCGTAAACGCGATAGTCACCCTGGGCGGTTTCTATCAGCAGCCTGTCGGCGCGCGGAGAGATCGCCATACCCGCAACCGGGCCGAGAGTCAGATCTTCGCCCAAAAGGCGTCGATTGGCCGTACTGTGAAACAATTCCAGTACGCCGTTCTGGTCGACCACCGCAAACCCCTTTCGGCGGTGTTCTGTCACCAGGGCGGAAACCGGTGCCGCCGTTGTGGAAAAGCTGCGAACGTGCTGAAGACGATAGCCCGAGGGACTGCGTGTATCCCGGCTGACAAACCACTGCCCCAGCTCACCCTCGTCACTCGCCGCCAGCAGCGAAATCCCACCTAGCAACAGTTTGGCATCCACGAGTGCAGCGTGTTGAAAAAGTCGCCCGCGGTCCGCTATTTTCTGTGTTCGCAGGTCCACCAGGCGATATTCCCCGGCGTCACTTAAGGCGTACAGCCAGTGCTGGCCCGGCCCGATGTACAAGCGCCCTACAGGCATATCGAGCACCGGCAGGATGACGGGTTCTTCAGTCAACCGGATCTCATCACTGAGGAAATCCTCCTGCTTTCGCCAGCGCCGCCCCAATAATTGCCCATGACTCAGCGCGACAATCACGAGCGCATCCGCGGAATCTCTGATCGCCAGCTGATCAATTTTACCGGGGGCAATGGTCAGCGCAGTCTCACCAAAAGGATAGTCAATACGCGGTTCAATGCGGCGTTGCTCATCCTGATAGGCCGGCCGATAATCGTGCTTGGCTACTACCACCTTACCGCTTTCCAGCCCCAGGGCAAAAATACCGCTCTGTTCAGAGTCCAGTGCAAAGCTGGTTATAGGAGTTTGTGGAGAAACAAGCTCCCGCTTTTTGACCACGTCGCCAGAAGACAAAGAAAAAAATTCTGCCAATCCTGAATTACTGAGCCGAAACCCAAGCGTGTTTTGCTCTTCAATTGCGAGGATCAGATTATGCTCGGATTCGGGCAGCTGAAAGCGGGCGAGTTTATCGACACTCGCCCCTTGGAAAAGGGGAAGAATTTCGTAGAGCAGGTAAAAGAAAATCAGCAAAATGGCCAACAAAACCGAAATACCACCCGCGGTGATGCTCCAAGTCGTCAGCACATCCTTGATGTATCGCCAGCGGCGTCGGGCCGAGGCGGTAGCCTGAATATCCAATTGCCCCATATCCGCCAATTCACTACCAAGTAATTTAGTTTATGACACTTTTGCTTCAGTATTATTACAGCACTCGATCAGCACCACGCGGAAAACTCGCTAATCAAGCCCGAACTTTTGCCGTATTTTTACAACAGAACTGGCTGGCAGAGGAATATAGCCATCTTTAACCACTGTAGCCTGTCCCTGTTCGGACAACACCAGCTTCAAATATTCCCGCTCCAGCTTGGCAATAGGCTCATTGGGCTTCTTGTTAACATAAATATACAGAAACCGAGCCAGTGGGTAGGCGCCGCTTAGTGTATTCTCAGGCGTCGCGTCAACATAGGGGCTGTTTGCATCCTTTGCCAGAGGTACCGGGCGAACGCTGGCGGTTTTGTATCCGATACCCGAGTAACCAATGCCGTTAACCGAGGTCGATACGGCCTGCACAACAGATGCAGAACCCGGCTGCTCATTGACTGAGTTTTTATAATCCCCGCGACAAAGCGCTTTGTCTTTAAAATAGCCATAGGTTCCGGACACCGAATTTCGCCCAAAAAGCTGGATATCGCGAAACTGCCAACCGCCGCCGTTACCCAATTGTCCCCACTCTTTAAGTTCTTCAGGATAACCACATTTGCGGGTACTGGAAAAAATCGCATCCACCTGCGGCAAGGTGAGCCCGAGCAGGGGGTTGTCCTTGTGCACAAACACCGCCAGCGCATCAATCGCTACCGGCACCGCCGTCGGTTTGTAACCGTATTGCGCCTCAAAGGCCGCCAGTTCATTGTCCTTCATTTTACGGCTCATCGGACCGAGGCTGGCGGTGCCTTCAGAAAGTGCCGGTGGCGCCGTTGAAGATCCTGCTGCCTGAATCTGTATATTCACATTCGGGTAAAGCCGCTTGAATTGCTCTCCCCACAAGGTCACCAAATTCGCCAGGGTATCGGAGCCGACACTGGACAGATTACCGCTTACATCGGCGACTTTGGTGTATCCCGGCCTGGTGCTGTCTTCAGCCAGCGCCTCCCCTGCCATTGCGA
>JBFEVY010000269.1:0-5030 GCA_041546665.1 Spongiibacteraceae bacterium
ACCTTTGCCATCTCGCGGGTGGTTGGGTCGCGCAGATCGGCGCGAATCTGCGGCAGGTTGCTGCGGTGGCGGGCGCCGGTATGGAGGTCGATGCCGTAGTCGCAGTGGGCGACGACTTCGTTGAGGAAGCTGTGAGCTATCCGCCCGGCGAGGGAACTTTTGGGCGAACCGGGGAAGGAGCGGTTTAAATCCCGACCATCGGGCAGATAGCGCTCGTTATTGAGAAAGCCGTGGACATTGACCACGGGGATGGCCAGCAGGGTGCCCCGCAGCGAGCGCAGCGCCTTGTCCTGTAGCAGGCGCCGTACAATTTCCACACCGTTGATCTCGTCGCCGTGGATGGCGGCGCTGACGAAGAGTGTGGGACCATCCTGTTTGCCGCGCACCGCTTTTACGGTGATCGACAATTCAGTGTGGGTGTACAGTTTTGCGACCGGCAGTTCGATTTGTTGGCGACTGCCGGGCGCAATCTCGGTGCCGGCAATGACAACTTTCTTGGCCTTCGCGCTCCGCCTTGCGGGGCTGGGTTTGGCTTTCTCTGTCACTCGGTTTTGCTCCGACTTTAGCCTTTGCCCCGGGTTTTGTTGCGGTGCGGGGCAGCGTTTTCCTCAATGAATTTGACTATCTCTCCGGCGATATCCTTGTGGCTCGCTGTTTCGATGCCTTCAAGCCCCGGTGAGGAATTGACCTCCATGACCAGGGGGCCGCGGGAAGAGCGCAAAATGTCCACCCCGGCGACATTCAGACCCATAATTTGGGCGGCCTTTACGGCGGTCGCGCGTTCCGCCGGCGTGAGTTTGGTCAGTTCGGCGGTGCCGCCGCGGTGGAGGTTGGAGCGAAATTCGCCGCTGGCGGCATTGCGTTGCATGGCCGCCACAACCTTTTTGCCGATGACCAGGCAGCGGACGTCGGAGCCGCCGGCTTCTTTGATAAATTCCTGAACCAAAAAGTCAGCCTTCAGCTCCCGAAAGGCATCGATAACTGACTCGGCTGCCTTGGCGGTTTCGGCGAGAACCACGCCGCGACCCTGTGTGCCAGCCAATAACTTGACCACTACGGGTGCGCCGCCCACAAGCTTGATCAGCTCCTTGGTGTTGTGCACGTCGTGGGCAAAGCTGGTAACGGGCATGCCGATTTTTCTGCGCGACAGCAGTTGCAGAGCGCGCAGTTTGTCCCGGGAGCGGCCCAGGGCAACTGACTCGGTGAGGCTGTAGGTGCCCATCATTTCAAATTGACGAATGACCGCCAGGCCATAAGTTGTGATTGACGCCCCGATGCGGGGAATAACGGCATCAAAGCCTTCGAGCTTTTCACCTTTATACCAGATGGCGGGTTCGTGGGAGCTGAGTTCCATATAGCATTTCAGGGTATCCAGTACCCTCACTTCGTGGCCGCGCTCGCGGCAGGCGCTGACGAGACGGCCGGTCGAGTACAGGCGGCTGTTACGCGATAAGATGGCAATTTTCACTGATTGTCTCCCGGGGGCTGGCCCCGTTACTTAATTTGTTTTACGGCCGCTGTCCGCCCGCGCAGTACGAACGGGCTGGGTCGACCAGGTAGCGCCCTTTCATTGCGGTGCGACCGATAAGCATTCTGAATAACATGTCCTTGCGGTCGGCGAGGGTCACTTCCGCCAGCACGGTGTCATCGCCGAGTTGAATTCGGGTTTCGATGACATAGCGCATACTGCGGTGGCCGCCGGAGTCGGTGATTTGCCGGTAATCCTTAACCGGTGCGCGGCAGCAGACATATTGGCTGTTGTCGTGTTGCAGTGGGTGAACTTTGAACTTCACCCACTGCTGTCCTGCCACCGTTTCGGGCTCGATGTCAAAGGCGTGCAGTGACGAACTGCGCGCGCCGGTATCAATTTTTGCCTTGATGCCGGTGAGCTGAAGATCCGGTAAATCCAGCCACTCACGCCAACCCAGTGTTTTTATCGGCGTATCGTCTGGTGACGTACCGCCAGCGGAGGAATGAGCGGCCTGAGCGCTCTCATTTAACTTGGCCAAGCGTTGCCCTGTTCTGTTATCTCAGTAGCTGCCTAGCATAGCGATTCGGTGCGGCGGGAAATAGCCTTTTGGGGGAGAAACTCGTCAAAATTGCGGCTGGCATTGCGCCAGCCGCAGCAAGTACTTATTTGCGAATCATGCTGTTGAGGGTTTTGTCGCACTTGTCGCCATAGGGGGGCAGCATACCGCCAAGTTTTTGCAGGTTTACTTTGCTTTGCTTGTAAACCGCTTTGGCGTGGCTGAAGGTGCGGAAGCCGTCTTCGCCGTGGTAGTTACCCATGCCACTGGGGCCAATGCCGCCAAACGGCAGGTCTTCACAGCTGACATGGAATATGACGTCGTTCAGTGTCACCGCGCCCGATACGCTATGGTCGAGGATGTAGCGTTGTTCCGCCGCGTTGTGGCCGAAATAGTAGAGTGCCAGCGGGCGTGGGCGGGCATTGATGTAGTCAATGCAGTCTTCGACCTTGCGGTAGCTGCGAATACAAAGGATCGGTCCGAACAGCTCTTCCTGGGAAACCTTGAGCTGGTCATCGGGGTTGATAATCAGGGTCAGCGGGATTTTATGGGTATTCTGCTGCTGACTGAAATCCTCGTTCGCCGGGTTGAACTCGCGCACGTCAGCGCCCTGTTCCCTCGCCTCCTGCAGGTAGCTCTGCAAGCGCTGGTAGTGGCGGGCATTGACGACCGAGGTGTAATCCGGGTTGTCGAGCAGGTTGCTGAACAGTTCGCCCAGGGAGCCCTTTAGCGTTTCAATAAACGCTTCCAGCTGGTGTTCCGGGACGAAAATATAATCGGGTGACAGGCAAACCTGGCCGACGTTGAGAATCTTGCCAGCCACAATGCGCTCGGCGGCATCTTTTAAGGGGAAGCCATCGCTGATGATGGTCGGAGATTTTCCGCCCAGCTCCAGGGTTACCGGAGTGAGGTGTTCTGACGCTGCGCGCAGGATGTGCCGGCCAATGCTGGTGGCCCCGGTAAAGATGATGTGGTCAAAGGGCAGGGCGGAAAATTGGGCGCCGACCTCGGGGCCGCCGTTAAACACGGCCAATTCATCTTCGGCAAATTTTTCTTTGACCAGCTGCTCAATCAGCGCGCCAGTGCGGGGCGTGACCTCGGAGCATTTGATCATGGCGCGGTTGCCCGCGGCCAATACGCCGGCCAGTGGCGCAAAAACGGTGTTGATGGGGAAGTTCCAGGTACCAATAATGCCAATCACGCCTTTGGGCTGAAATTCCACCCAGGCTTTGGCGCCGAGAAGGTTCATCGGTATCGGTGCCTTGCGCTTTTCTGGCTTCATCCATTTTTTAAGGTGCTTTTTGCTGTGCTTCAGGCATTCGATTGTCGCGTAGATGTCTGACATCAGTGACTGATGGCTGCTGCGGTGGCCAAAATCGCTGGACAGGCTTTCCACCAGGGCGTCGCGGTTGTCAAAGACCAGATCGATCACTCGTTGCAGACGGTCGATCCGCGTTTCTGCGCTGACGGCTCCACCTTGTATCTGGGCCTTGCGCTGGCGTTCCAGCGTTTTTTCGAGTGTGGCGATAACGGGTGCATCGGTGGCACTGTTCATAGCGGTCTCCAATTGTGTGTTATTTGGTCAAATACAGGATGTAGAGCCAATGCCCGGTTTTGGGATGGCGTGAATATAAAACGCTCAAACCTGCCATGATGGCGCGCTTGAGGGGGATTGTCGCGGTGCTGAGATGCCAGTTTTGGCGCGCGGCGCCGCTTGGTTTTGGGCATAAAAAAAGCACCCTGGGGAGGGTGCCAAGCGGGGGTGCTACTATGGAGGGGGTTGGCGGGCACAAGGCCCGATTGCCATGGTTGCAATATAGTATTTCCCTCTCTGGGCGAATATGCGTAATTGCACCTACCCGCGTAGTGGCCTTCCGAAGTGCACGTTACTGTCATGTTGTGACGTTTCATGACAGCTCCGCGAACGTAAGCAGCTGCTCCGGTGTATCGGAGAAATCGCGCACCGTATTGGCAGTGCGCCGGGCGACATCTATCTGTGGCGAGCTGTAGGTGTAGCAGGCTCCCTGCATGACATCTTTGTGGAGTATCGCCTCCTCGCCGGTCAGAGAGGCGAGGTCGTAGCGCCGGGCATGGCCGACAAAATAGCCCTTTTGCAGCGCGAAGGCCGCTTCGGCTGCGTCGCCGCTGAAGGTCGCCGCAGCCCATTCCCGAAAGCCCTTGTAGAGTACTTTGCCGGCCAGGTTTTCAGGCGCAGTGATGACCCAGTCCCGGGTAAGCCAGCGGTGAATGCGGGTGCCGTTCAGGTAAATCTCGCAGGCTTGTGGCTGATCACCGCGCTGGTCTTCCAGGGTGATGTCGTAAATGCGCTCCCCGTGCCCTTCATCCCGGCAGCGGGCGGCGTGGCATATTGCCAATATGGTCAGGTCGAACAGGTGGGTGCAGTTGGCCTGGGGCCGGGTTTGACTGATCAATTCACTGGCGTCGCGACTCAGCGCGAGGCCGGTGAGTGCTTCCAGGGGGCGGGTGGCGCCCGGACAGGTGTCGAAGGGAATGCGCTTGGTTTCCGCATCGAGGCCGGTGACCCTGTGGTCGTCGTGATAAACTGTTACGCACAGTCCGTGGTTGGTGTCTTCCAGTTGTGCGTCAACCCGGCCGGGTGCCGATACCAGGCGGATACGCCGGCGGTAGCAGCCATCGCCGTAGGCGGGGTTCTGGGGGTACTCGTAAAACTCGGACATGCTATTCTCCTGCCTGTTGCGCGACAAACCGTGACGGCGCAAGGTAAGGCGAAAGCAAATAGTAGCGCGTGCGTTCTGAAAAAAAGTGACCGTAACGGTCTAATTCAATGACGCATTCGGTCAGCGGCCAACTCGGAGAATGGGTGGTGGAAGAATACCAACAGATAGTCAGCATGATTTCCCTGAGCATGGGGGTTGCCTGGGCCAGTGGTTTGAATCTTTATGCGGCGATCCTGATGCTGGGGCTGGGCGGCTCAATGGGCGGGATCGATCTCCCTGAGAACCTGCAGGTGGTCCAGGACCC
>JBFEVY010000099.1:0-10649 GCA_041546665.1 Spongiibacteraceae bacterium
GCTGGCGGCTCGCAGTGCCGCCCCTAACAGTTCCTCCTCACGCTCATCAATGCCCAGCAGCTTCTGGAATAGCCGCATCTCCTTTTTTACCAACGCGCTCTTCTGTTTATGGGGAAACATGGGGTCAAGATAGACCACATCGGGGTAATCAGGCTCAACCAGCCCATTCATCCAGCTGATGGCATCGGCATGGACAAGACTCATCCGCTCTTTGATCCAGCCACCCAGTTCCGCGTTTTCCAGGGCGCGTTGCAGACCATCCTCCAGCAGGGCCGCCACGACCGCTGAGCGTTCAACCAGGGTGACACGACAACCCAGTGCGGCAAGCACAAAGGCGTCACGCCCCAGCCCTGCAGTGGCATCGAGCACGGTGGGGCTATTTCCACCCTTCAGTCCCACCGCTTTGGCAATGTTCTGCCCCTGCTCCTTCACCGGCTCACCGCAGGCAAGAATCAGATCTTCTACCTTGCGGGTATCCAGATCGTTGCGCTGCTTCAGTGACTCCAGCAGGTTTGTTACTAGGTCAATGGGTTTGACCTCGTATAACGCGCCACCTTGCTTGCCCCGCCCGCGGGGGGTACGAATTGCATCGTAGATAAATGCTTCAGCCATGCCCTTTTCCTAAACTGGGTTTCCGAAATTGCGCAAAGCATCACCTCAGCGCGGCAAAGGGACAATGACATATCCGGTCAAGACACTGACAGATTGTAATTTTATTATTTTAATTCAATAACTTATGAAAATATCGATTCAGCTATCGCATCGCGACAGAGAGCTAATGCTTGGCATCGCGCTCAGCAAGGCGGTATTCACCCGGCGTCTGCCCGGTCCATTTTTTGAAGCAACGGTGAAATGCCGACGGATCGGTAAACCCCATCAGTGCCGCTACCGCATTGATAGACAGCTCTGAATTGCCCAGATAGGCCATGGCGGCATCCCGGCGACATTCATCTTTGAGTTGCTGGAAGGTTGTGCCCTCCTTTTTGAGACGGCGACGCAGAGTGGGCGCAGACATATTGAGCGCCTCAGTAATCCGTTCAAAACTGGGGAAACCTTGAGAAAAGTCGTGGCCAATCATCGCCCGCACACGAGCCACCAGGCTGCCATCATCGCGACTGCCTTTCATGACCATCAACGGATACGGCGCAGCCTGCAAAAACTCTTTAAGGCTTCGCTCGTTCTGCACCAGGGGATATTTCAGATAGCGGGTTTCAAACACAAACTCATCGCGCAGCTGCCCGTAGTAAATGGGACACCCAAACAGTTGCTGGTATTTGTCTACCCTGGCTTTGCTATTGGGCGCCTGGCCGGCAAAACGCACTTCTTTCAGCTCAATGGCGCTACCAATCAACCAACAAAAAAACCGGTGCCAGATTGACAGTTTGTAGAGGTCCTCCGCCTCGACCACATCGCCGGCGAAGCCCTTTTTTACGCTGCCATACCCAACGATCGCATTGTCGCGTCGGGTATCGAGAAAGATATGGGTATCGGTATGGTAGAAGGTACGAAAAAACTCACAGGCCCGCTTGATCGCCTTGCCCAGGTTTTCGCAGCCCAGCACGCAATAGCACAGCATACGGAAAGCGCCGGGGGTCACCCCCTCGCCCAACATTAACCCAAAGGCATCGTCCTGCAATAAGCTCAACACCTGCTGATAGAGCTTGGTGTACTGCATCGCAGAAATCGTCGTCCTGTAGTCCGGCGCCCGGCTATTCAGCGGGTTAAAGCCAATTCCGGAGACTTTCAGAATTCCATTTGGGTCATACCCGCGCTCCACCGCTAAATTTAACAACGAGCGGGCAAAACGGGTTGGTACGGCTTCAAAATCCATAGTTATTGTGTTCTGGGTACTCGGTTGTGGCGGAATAGCGCGAACAGGCGCTACATCACAGTTTACAGCGGCAGATATTACCATTGCTTCGCCAACTCTGCTAAGTTGTGACCAGAAGGTAATAAACACGGGCGAGGTTCACGAGCTGCTAACGCATTTGCACAGGCGTCTTGTGATTAACGTTATGAGCGAAGAACACTTCGATTTATTTCTAACCGGTTCGCTGGCCGAAGGCAGTTCTCGAGAGCTGGCCCTACAGCAACTTGGCAAGCTGTTCAAACGCGAGCCCGAGGAGCTCGGCAAACTGCTCGCTGGTCGCCCCACCCGTGTCCGCAAGAACCTGGGCAGCGCTGAATTGAAAAAGTACCAGGATGCCTTCGCCCGTCTGGGTATTCTCACCGAGGCGATTCCCTGCCTGGATGATATGCGCACGGCAATTCCCAGCGCCCCCAAACCCAAAACAACTGCCAATACGGCAATCGCGCGTCACGCAGCGGCGGCGCCCGCAGAAGCTCTTGCCCTGGAGCCTGTCGGCAGCCCAGTGCTACGCGAGTCAGAGCGCCACAAAGTCGCAGCCCCAAACATCAACACCGGCGCCCTGAGTCTAGCCAGCGCCGGTAGCCTGCTCAACGAGAACAACGCCCCCAAGCCCGGTATTTCACCGCGTACGGATCATCTCAGTCTGGCGCAGGTGGGTAGCGATTTACTGGCAGACAAACCCGAGCAACGCGTACCCAATATCGACCAGCTTAGCGGCGATTTTACGATCGCCGCTCCCGGGGTTGATCTGATTGAAAACCCGCCTGAAAAGCCCCCGGCCATCGTGCCGGATATCAGCCATCTCAGCACCACCCAAACGGGCCACTAACCCGCCGCGAACCCCGCGTGAAGCTGCTCAGCCGATTCCGGTCAGGCGCGTTTGATCAGGCTTCTTCTTCCTTCCTTGGCAGACGGACAACAACGCGCAGACCGGGGTGGTTATCCTCAAGATCAATGTCGCCACCGTGCAGGCGTACCACCGCCAGCACCAGGCTCAAACCCAGACCATTCCCCGGCTGACAACTGCGGCTACTCTCTACCCGAAAGAAGCGCTGAAAGACCTTTTCCCGGTCCTCCAAGGGAATTCCCATCCCGCTGTCGGCAATACTGATGCGGTAGGCTTCAGGTTCCATAGACAGACCGATATAGACCACCCCACCCGACGGGGTGTATTTGATCGCGTTATCGACCAGGTTGGCGATTGCCTGAAACAGCAAATTGCGGTCACCGTGAATCGCCCCCACCCTGGCCAAGCCGGTTTCAAGCTGTTGCTCTTTCTCCTGTGCCAGCGGCTCATAGAGTTCGATCACATCAGACACCAGCGTACACAGATCCACATCAGTGAACCCCGACCGCCGGTTACCGGATTCCACCTGGGCAATGCGCAGCAATGCACTGAAGGTCCCCAACAGACCGTCGGCCTCTTCGATCAGCGACTCGACTTTTTCCTGCTCATCAGGATCTTTAATCTGCTCATTTAATTCACTGAGGTGATTGCGCAATCGGGTCAGCGGCGTCCGCAGGTCGTGGGCAATATTGTCAGACACCTGCCTGACCCCGTTCATCAAGACCTCGATTCGGTCGAGCATCTGGTTGACGTTATCGGACAGTTTGCGCAAATCTCCGCGACTGGTGGAGGTATCGATACGCTCTGAGAAATCTCCCGACATAATCCGCCGCAGCGCTTTATTGACGAGTTCAATCTGACGCAGGCTGAGCGCCGATGCCACCGCACCACCGATCGTCCCCATAATGATGGTAACGACCATACTGCGAATCAGCGCCTCTGCAACCAACTTGGTGCTGTTGAGTACGTCGGCGTAGTGGCGCGCCACCAGCAAGTGTTCACCGGTGGGTAAAACCCGACTGCGGGCAATAAACTCTGCACCAACCGGGTCTGAAAAATTGGCGATGGACTGAAGATTAAAACCCAGCCAGCCATCGCGGTATTCCTCCGCCTCTGGCCATTTGTCCAGATTGCCGGCGATTTTCTGGCGCTTCGCATCGCCTACAAAATAGAAAAACCGGATCAGCCGCCGCGGGCCACTGTGCTCGGCCACAAAGGCATCAACCGAGGCCACATTACCCTGCTGGTAGGCCTCGCTGAGTTCGTCGAGCTCCTGAATGACAGAGCGGTGGACATTGGTAAAGGAGTCGTAGGCAATCACGGTGTAAATCACCGCAAGCACCAGAAACACCGAAACGCTCAGCCAGGCGACATAGCCCACCAAAAACCGGAAGGTGAAACTGGTAAAAACCTTACTGAGGAACATCCAGCATATACCCCGCGCCGCGCACCGTGTTCAATAGAGGCTGATCAAAGCCCTTGTCTATCTTTTGCCGAAGACGGCTGATATGAACATCAATGACATTGGTTTGCGGGTCAAAATGGTAGTCCCACACATTTTCCAGCAGCATCGTACGGGTCACCACCTGACCAGCGTGGCGCATCAGGTATTCCAGCAGCTTGTATTCCCTCGGCTGCAAATTAAAGGTTTGTCCGCCACGGGTGACTTTGTGGGCGAGCAGGTCCATTTCCAGGTCAGCCACTTTCAGGCGTGTCACAGCGGACCCCGCTTCCTGACGCCGCAGTACAACCTCGATCCTGGCCAACAACTCGGCAAAGGCGAAGGGTTTGGTCAGATAGTCATCGCCGCCGGCCTTCAGGCCCTTGACCCGATCGTCAACCTCGCCAAGCGCGCTCAGAATCAGGGCCGGCGTATTATCATTCGCCGCACGCAGGGTCTGAATAATTGTGAGCCCGTCCACATTTGGCAGCATTCGATCCACAATCAAGGCATCGAATTCCTCCGTGGTCGCTTTGACGAGGCCTACCTTGCCGTCGTCCGCGTGTTCCACCTGGTATCCGCTCTCTTTCAGGCCCTTGATAATGTACTCGGCGACGCTGTGATCGTCTTCTATCAGTAAAATCCGCATTGCGTAATTTAAACCCCTAAGCCACTTATTTTTAAGCGTTTTTTAAAATAGTCATGAAATCTTAATGCAATCTTAAGGATCCCATGCCTAATGTAGTTCTACCTGTATTAGCGAGGTAAATTACGTATACCTCGGGGTACAGGGACTGGCTAAGCTAATTTCCACTATCGAAGTAGGCCCGAGGCTACGATAATGAAACCACAGCAGATTACCAGTACCACCAGCCAAGGCAAGAACCTGATGCAAGGTGCGTTGGTGATCGCCCTGTTTTCATGCTGTAGCACAATGACGCTGGGCCAAAGTTTCCAGTCAGGCGACGCCGGCGAAATCACCCTGCCCGCAGACTACCACCCGGGTTACCGCCCAACTCTGCACTTTATTATCGAACAAGATCAAGAATCCGGCACTTTTGAGGCACTGCCCTCTGCCCAGGCCCGCTTTAACCGCCAGTGGATGAATCAAAAACGGGATATGGTGGGCAAACAGGCTGAAAAAGAGCTGCTGCAACTCGGTTTGAAGGCATTATACAAAGCGGTATACCAGCGCAGCAAAGTGGCCTCCCGGTATTTACCCGATGAGGAGGGCCGACTCTCGTTACAAAGCAGCCGCAGATACGAAACCGATTATTCTGTACATGTGCGTAGCGACTCGCTTCGCCTTGGCATGCAGTTCAAGTTTTAATCGAATCCGCCCACCTCACCCCAAGCCCTCAGGGAACTGCTACAATTCGCCCTTTTCTGGCTTAGCGCTCCCAAAATGACTTCACCCAAAATTGAAACCGCCAACGCTGGTGTCGGCCGCCGTCTCGCTGCGATGGTGTACGATGGCTTTCTGGTCTTTGCACTACTGTTTGTGGCGAGCCTGATTCCCACCCTGCTCCTCAATATGGACCAACTCGGCGCTAGCCCCGAGACCAACACAGTGGTCCATGAACTCAATTCGCCGCTACAAGGCTGGGCCTATCGGTTATATCTGTTGGCGGTCATGACCGCATTTTTTGCGATTTTCTGGCACAAGAGCGGTCAGACCCTGGGTATGCAGGCCTGGCGCCTGAAACTGATCAGCACCGACGGCAGCACCCCCAGCTGGCGCCAATGTCTGGTACGCCTCGCCGTTGCGGCAATTTCACTCGCTGCCGCCGGCTTAGGCTACTGGTGGATATGGGTCGATGGCGAAAAACGAAGCTGGCACGACAAGGCCTCAGGCACCAAAGTCGTGGTGCTGCCGAAGACAAAGTAACGGGGGCACTACACCCTGCGCATCATCAGTCCGGTGCCAATCAAAAAACAGATCACGATGGGAATGGCACTGGCATAAATGGGATCAAAGCCATATACCAGGCTCGACGGCCCCAGAATATCCTGCAGGGTACGGAACACAATACCAACCATCACGCCGATAAAGACCCGGTAGCCCATGGTGACTTCCCGCAGCGGCCCGAAGATAAAGGAAATCGCGATCAGCACCATACCGAGAATTGTCAGCGGCTGAAGAATTTTATTCCAGAATGCGAGCTGATAGTCCCCGGCATTCAGCCCCTGCTTATCCAAGTAGACGGCATAACGCCACAGGCCACTGATAGACAGATCATCCGGGTCGAGCACCAGAATATTCAATAACTCGGGGGAGAGCTCCGTGTCCCAGCGCAACTCTGGATAGACTGTTTTCTCGGCGCCGTTATTGCTAAAACGCACCTCTGCCACATCCTCCAGCGACCAGCCCCCATTCACGAAGGTCGCCCGCTCCGCGTAGAGGTTGCCACTCAACTCTTGGTTTTCATCAAATTCATAAATGCTCACGCCAAACAATACGCCGTTGGGCTGTACTGCATTAAAGTGCATGAACTCATTGCCCTCCCGATGCCACATGCCGTGACGGGAGTGGATAGTCGCCGACTTCTGCATGGCCACAGCGCGATGACTCTCAGCAATCTGCTGACTCACCGGCGCCACATACTCCGCCACCAAAATGCCGAGCAGAGTTAACACCAGGGTCGGGCGAATAACCGCCAGTACCAGGCGAAACACCGAAACGCCCGAAGCGCGCATCACCACCAGCTCGCTGCTGCTGGCCAGGTTACCCAGCCCCGCCAGGCAGCCCACCAGCGCCGCAAAGGGCAGATACTGATAAAAACTACCGGGCGCAACCAGAGCGACATATTTCAGTACCGCGACAAAATCATAGTCGCCGCGGATCTCTTTAAGCTCGTCAATCAGTTCCGATAACAAGTCGATGCCGACGATCACCAACAGAACGAGAAAAATCGCCGCTGTTACGGTGCGGCCAATATACCGATTAAGCTTGCGCACGACGGCGTCTCCAGGTCAGCCACCAGTGGCGATAGATACTGTCGCGGTAGAGCAATAACAAACCCAGCGCAAAAAAGCCCAGGTGCACCACCCACATCCCCGGCATCACGGGCCAGGTCCCCTTGGCAATGCCGTCTCGCACCGCATTGAGCAAAACCAGATAAATCATGTACAACATAAAGGCCGGAAACATTTTCCCGTAGCGCCCTCGGCGGTGATCGGTTTTGCTGAGAGACACCGCAATCAGCGCGGCTACGGGCACCAGCAGGCTCAGTGAAATCCGCCATTGAATGGTCGCGATATCCTCCAGCCGATCAGAGAAAAACAGCTCCGCCGTCGGTTTACCATCCAGCTCCTGACGATACGTTTTGATCTCCGGGTCCTGCATCAGCTGACTCAGCCATTCAAAACGGGTGAGCTGGTAATCGGGGTAGCCCGTCTGGCCAACGTAGCGCACCCCCTGCTCAAGCACCAAACGGCGTTCACCGGTATTTTCGTTAACTTCAAAGACCCCTTTCTGGGCTGTAATAATGGAAAGCAGGCTGCGACCATCTTCCTGGACTGGCTCAGGCTGCGCCATAAACACCGACTTCATCGACTGGCTGCCGCGGTCTACCGCCTCAATATAGGTGACTCGACCACTGGCCTTGTCAATTCGAAAACGCCCTTCAACGGCAGCCTCAACACCAATCTCGGCGCGACTCGCCGCCAGTTTTTCCGCGGACTTCTGCACTCCTGCCGGGGTCACAACCAGACTGATATAAGCCACCACCGCGGCGATAAACAGCGCCGGCAATTGCGTATAGACCAGCAGCCGCCGACGACTCATTCCGCAGGCACTCATTACGGTCATTTCACTGTCGACGTAGAGCCTTCCGTACGAAAGCAGGATGCTGATAAACAAGCCCAGCGGCAGCACAACCTCAAGGAAGCTCGGCAGGCGGTAGAGCATGACCAACAACAACACATCCGGGGCGAAATCCCCCGAGGCAGCCTGCGCCAGGAATTTTACAAAACGGCCACTCATGATGATCGCCAGCAGTGCCACCGTAACGGCAACAACCGACTTCAGCACCTCAGCGGCGAGATAACGGAATAAAATCAAATCCCGGCTCCACCCACAAAACGGGGCTGTAGCACCCACGCCCCAAACACTCTCCCCGCGTAGCCCACAACCTAGCGACTAACCCTGTACAGTCTTTTGGCTGTTCCACGCACTGAGAATACCCTTTACACTAGCCTCTAACAGCAATAGATGGCTTTGAATGGCGAGCATTATCACCAATCTTTGGACACACTGCGAGCCCATCGACAAAGTCTGTCATGAATCCAAAATTGCCGGCAGTGCGCCACTGTGCAAATATCCCTCACTTCTGGCTCTTCACCCTGTAGATAGAGGTACCCATGCAAATCAGTCTCAAACCCTGTAAGACGCCCGCCACCCAAGTCGCAGATTTGCTCGTCGTATTCGCGAGCGGCGAGTTTAACAGCTCGACCAAAGCGATTGACGAGGCCACCGGCGGCGCGATTAGCAGCCTGATCAAGCGCGGGGAATTCAAGGCCGAAGCTGGCCAGAGCGTCTATCTCCCACATACTGTAGGCCTGAAGGCCAGCCGCCTGCTGGTGCTCGGATACAACGCCAAGGCCCCACTTTCCATTGCCGCCTATGACAAACTGCTGCAAAGCGGTATTGATACTGCAGCAAAGTCCAACAGCCAGGATATCTGCCTGTTACTGGGCGACCTGGAAGTTTCAGGGAAAACCGCCGATTGGGCCTTACAACGTGCTGCACAACTCGCAGAGGTCGGGGCCTACCGCTACAGCGCCACACTGAGCAAACCCAAAGCCTCTCACAGTCTACGCAAAGTTATTCTGGAAGGCGCCAATACAGAAGCCAACCGGCGGGCCGTCGCCGCTGGCCAGAGCATCGCTTCGGGCATCAATATTGCCCGAGAATTGGGCAATCTACCCGCCAATATCTGCACCCCCGACCACCTTGCGAAAGAGGCACGTAAGCTGGGGCGCAAAGCCGCCAAGGTTTCGGTCAGCGTTCTCGATGAGAAGAAAATGAAAGAGCTCGGCATGGGCGCCCTGCTCTCGGTAACCGCCGGCACCGAGCAACCCGCCCGCCTGATTGTGATGGAGTACAAAGGTGGCAAGAAAGGCGACGCTCCCCACGTACTGGTTGGCAAAGGCATCACCTTTGATACTGGCGGCATCAGCATCAAACCCAGCGCAAAAATGGAAGAAATGAAATTCGACATGTGCGGCGCGGCCAGTGTCATCGGCACGCTCAACGCCGTCGCGGACCTGGATTTGAACGTCAATGTGGTCGGCATCGTCGCCGCCGCGGAGAACATGCCCAGCGGCAAAGCGACCAAGCCCGGCGACGTGGTTACCAGCATGTCCGGCCAAACCATTGAAGTGGTCAACACCGACGCCGAAGGCCGCCTGGTATTGTGCGACGCATTAACCTATGCCGGTCGCTTTAAACCCGCCTCGGTCATCGATATTGCCACCCTAACCGGCGCCTGCGTCGTCGCTTTAGGCCAACACGCCTCCGGTCTGTACAGCAATCAGGACGACTTTGCCGCAGAGCTGGTTGCCTGTGGCGAGAGCAGCTGGGATCGCGCCTGGCATATGCCCCTTTGGGACGACTACCAACCGCAGCTCGACACCAATTGGGCCGATATGTCCAACACTGGCGGCCCGATGGCCGGCAGTATTACTGCGGCCTGCTTCCTGTCCCGGTTTACCAAGGAGTATCGCTGGGCGCACATGGACATTGCTGGCTCAGCCTGGATCACCGGCCCAGGCAAAGGTGCGACCGGCCGCCCCGTCGGGCTGCTGTGCGATTATCTGATTAGCAAGGCGGGCTGAACGCCCGGTGACCCAGATCGATTTCCACATCCTTCAACACGGCGGGGCTACCGAAGCCCTGCTGTATTGCTGCCGCCTGGTGGAAAAGGCCTGGCAGCGGGGACACCAGATATTTATCCACTGCCGCGATGAAGCCCAGTGCGAGATGCTGGACGAGCTGCTGTGGAGCTTTCGCCCGGACAGTTTCCTCCCCCACGCCCGTCTGGGTAATGCCGAGGAGGCCATTGCCCTGGGCACAGCGGATCAGCTCGGCCACCACTGCGACGTGCTGATCAACCTCGGCGGCGAGATTCCCGATGCCTTCAGTCGCTTTCGGCGGCTCGCGGAAATTGTCTGTCAGGAAGAGCAATGGCTCCAGAATTCTCGCCAGCGTTTCCGTTTTTATCAGCATCGCGGGTATCCATTGCAGCGCCACACTATTCCAGGGAAGGGTCATCCGTAATGTTGAAATTCCTGTTTGGCAGAAAGACGCCCCCCGCCGCCACGCCGGACGAGCTCACAGCGAACGACGAGGACGCCGCCCCGAGTCTGGCTGAAGACAAGCCCCTGCTCAGCGAGCTTGAGGCCCTTCAGGAAGCCCTGCACACCCGCCCGGGAGTGGACACCAGCACCATCCCCATCCTTGATGACAACTTGATCGAGAAGGACGAAAC
>JBFEVY010000400.1:0-2671 GCA_041546665.1 Spongiibacteraceae bacterium
AATTGTTGTTCAGTCTTCAGAGCGAAGATGCTGATTTCTACGCCAAGCAGATCCAGGTTGATGACGAAGGGCGTTGTACCTTCGATTTGGTATGTCCCTTGGGTGAGGCGAAAATCACCTTGTGCTTGCCGGGTAGACACATGGTCGCCAATGCGCTTGCCGCGGCGGCGGCGGCAATGGTTGTCGGTGCTGAGCTTGAACATATTGTGGCGGGCTTGGAATCACTTGTGCCCGTGGTTGGCCGGCTTTCCCGGAGTGAGTTGGGCGGTCTTACCCTGATTAATGACAGTTATAACGCCAACCCAGGTTCGGTGGCCGCGGCGATTGATGTACTGGCCAGCATGGCAGGGCGCCGAGTGCTGGTATTGGGAACGATGGCCGAATTGGGCGAACGTTCCGCCGAATTACATGCGGACATCGCCGAGCGCGCTCGTGCCGTTGGAATCGAAAAGTTGTTTGTTGTCGGCGAGTACGCTGACGCGATGGCGGGCCGGTTTGGTGAGGGTGCCAGCGCATTTAACAATAAAACAGAGCTTGGCGAAGCATTGATAGCATCTGTTCAAAAGGGCGATGTCGTCCTGATTAAAGGCTCGCGCAGCGCAGCAATGGAAACGGTTTGTGACCAATTGCAGCAGCATAATGTGAGCGGCAGCTGGGGGGAGGACGGCTGATATGCTGTTGTTTTTATCGGAATATTTTAGTCAGTACGTTAGCGGATTTGGGGTTTTTCAGTACCTGAGTTTTCGCGGCATACTCGGCGTGTTGACGTCGCTGGCGATATCGCTGTTGGTCGGGCCGGCAATGATTCGGCGTTTGAATCATCACCAGATCGGTCAAGCGGTTCGAGACGACGGTCCGCAGTCGCATCTGAGTAAGTCGGGCACCCCCACGATGGGTGGCGCGCTGATACTGGTGTCTATTTTTACTAGCACCATGTTGTGGGCGGATCTGCGCAACCCCTTTGTCTGGACTGTATTGGGTGTGACCTTTGTCTTTGGTGCCGTGGGCTGGGTTGATGACTATCGCAAAGTGATTGAGCGCAACCCGCGGGGCTTGCCGGCGCGCTGGAAGTATTTTTGGCAGAGCGTGGCGGGTCTTGGGGCCGCGGTGTTTCTTTACGTCACCGCCGATAGCCCGGTTGATACCACCCTGTATTTTCCTTTTTTCAAGAACCTGGGTTGGCAGATGGGACCCTTGTTCATTGTGTTGTGTTACTTCGTGATCGTCGGGTCAAGCAATGCGGTCAATCTGACCGACGGGCTGGACGGTCTGGCGATACTGCCGACGGTTATGGTTGGTGCGGCGCTCGGTTTGATCGCCTATCTCACCGGCCACGTTAAGTTCGCAGAATATTTGCATATTCCCTACGTTGCGGGAGCGGGGGAGTTGATTGTGATCTGCGGCGCGCTCGCCGGAGCAGGCCTGGGATTTCTCTGGTTTAACACCTACCCCGCACAGGTATTTATGGGCGATGTGGGCGCACTTGCTCTCGGTGCGACACTGGGAACGATCGCGGTGATCACTCGACACGAAATCGTATTTTTTATTATGGGCGGCATTTTTGTCTTAGAGACGGTGTCGGTCATCTTGCAGGTGGCATCGTTCAAGCTTACCGGGCGGAGGATCTTCCGCATGGCGCCGATCCATCACCATTTTGAGTTGAAGGGCTGGCCGGAGCCACGGGTGATTGTCCGCTTCTGGATTATCACCGTCATGCTGGTGCTGTTTGGTTTGGCAACGCTGAAACTGCGTTAAACGAGGAGTACGGGAATTTAAAATGACAATGATCGCCTCTGACATTCGTCGCACAGTAGTGGGACTGGGAGCCACCGGGCTTTCAGTCGCTCGCTATTTGGCGGCGCGCGGTCTGTCATTTTCCCTGGCGGATAGCCGTGAGTCACCGCCGGGTAAAGACGCATTCCTGGGTGAGTTTCCGCAGGTACCTACTCACTTTGGTGCTTTTGCAGAGCAGCAATTTATCCGTGAAACAGAGTTGTATGTGAATCCGGGTATTCCGCTCTCGACACCGGCAATTGCCGCCGCTGCAGCTGCCGGTGCGCGTATTAGCGGCGACCTGGACTGCTTTGCGCGTGAAGCCGGTGCGCCAGTCATCGCGATTACCGGTTCCAACGGCAAGAGCACAGTGACTACCCTGGTCGCCGAGATGGCCCGCGATGCAGGCAAGCGTGTTGCCGTTGGTGGCAATCTCGGAACGCCCATGCTGGAGCTACTCGGCGCCGAGGTTGAGCTCTATGTATTAGAACTGTCTTCTTTCCAGCTCGAGCGTAGCAGTGATCTGGCGGCTGAGGTTGCGACGGTGCTGAATGTCAGTGCCGACCACCTGGATCATCACGGCTCGATGCTGAACTATCATCAGGCGAAACACCGGATCTTCCGCAATTGCGAAAAGGTTGTGATTAACGCCGACGACACATTGACCACACCGTTGGTGCCCGACGATGTAGAAAAGTGGTATTTCAGCCTGAGCCATTCCGATTTTCGCCGCTTTGGACTTATTGAACACGATGGTGAAGTGTGTCTGGCACTGGCACGAGAAGCACTCTTGCCAGTGACTGCCTTAAAAATGGCGGGGCGCCACAATATTGCGAATGCGCTCGCGGCGCTTGCGCTGGGCAGCGCCGTTGGCCTGCCGATGCCGGCAATGCTTGAG
>JBFEVY010000074.1:0-12104 GCA_041546665.1 Spongiibacteraceae bacterium
GGATTTTCTGGACGCGCTAGAGCAGTTTCGCAAGTTGCATACCCTCGAACAAACCATGCGTCTGCGCTGGCAATCATTGGAGGCAGCCGCGCAGCAAGACACTGCTATTCAGCAATTGCGCGAGCGCATCGAAGGTTTGCTAAGTCGTATTCACGACAGCCAGCAAAGCTGGCAAATACAGCTTGAGCAGGCCGCCCTGGCGGAACTCTCCGAGCGCCAAAAGCTGGTAGAAATGTACATCGCTGAGGCGGGCTTCGCCCTTGCCCGAATTCACGATTCGCCGCGGCCACGCGTCAATCCCTTACCGGGGCTCATGGAATGATGAAACCCTCACCCACAAAAGCCCGCCTGCTGCTCGCAATTCTGCTTGCGACGGCCTTGCCTGGCTGTCAATCACCGCCGCAGACCATCGGCGAGATGATTGATCGCAGCGGACAAAATCCGGATCGCCTGCGGATGCGACGCAGCGACCCAACGTCAACCAGCAAATCCCTGGACGAGAACAGCGCAACGGCGATAAACCACTACGAACAGATCCTGACGCTCAACTCCGCCCCGGAAACCCGGGCCGAAGCCCTGCGCCGCGCGGCGGATCTGCGTATTAAAGCCGCGGACAGCGGCCTCGGCGACGACGCCAATCTCCACAGGGGTATCGCACTTTATCAACAATTGCTGGCGGAATTCCCCCATTACCCCAACAACGATCACGTGCTCTATCAGTTGGCGCGGGCGCAGCAGCTTGCGAGCGAGGACGACGCCAGCATCACCAGCCTGCGTAACCTGGCAGAAAATTATCCCGGCTCTAATCGCGCCGCTGACGCCAGTTTTCGCGCCGCCGAAATGCTGTTCCTGAGAAGCAATTACGAAGAGGCGGTCGTGGAATACGCCAGAGTGGCGGCAATGGGTGAAAACACCCTCTTCTACGATATGGCGCAGTACAAATATGGCTGGGCGCAATACAAACTGGCCAACTTTGAAGCCGCTATTCCGCCGTTTATCGCGCTGCTCAACCGTTTGATTCCAACCGAAGACAATCAATTAAACGGCCTCGCTGCTGTCTCCGGCGCCGCACAGGTACAGGGAATGAGCAGTGACGCGATGCGGGCGCTGTGTCTGTCCCTCGCAGCCATCGACGGTGGTCGCAGCATTGGCCGGTATTTCTCGGGCAAGAACGAGCCCACCTACTACGTCACCCTCTACGATAACCTCGGCAAACTGCTACTCGAAAAGCGGCGCTTCACCGATGCCGCCGGGGTATTTGAGACCTTTGTAGAGACTCATCCCGACCATAAGCTCGCACCGCGCTACGCATCGCAATCGATTAATGCCTATGACAGCGGCGGCTTTACCGAGCCCGCCCTGCTTGCCAGAGAGGATTTCGCGGAACGCTATTCTCCGCTGTCGAGTTACTGGCAGGGCGAACAGCCACCTGTAGAAATACTGCGGGAACTGCGCGGCTATATGGATGAACTCGCCAAGCACTATCACGCCAAAGCACAACAAACCAAGGACGAAACCGAACGTCGGGCACAATTTGCAATTGCCGCCAACTGGTACCAGCAAATACTTACAACCTTTAGCGATGATCCTGAGCGCGCCAAGCTGAATCAACTCTATGCCGACGCCCTGTTCGATGGAGGTCAAACCGAGGCGGCGGCGCAGCAATACACCATTACCGCTTACGACTATGGCGCTCACAGTGGCGCCGCCGACGCCGCGCTCGCCGCGGTGAAGGCCTGGCGCCGTTACACCACAGAAGTACCCGAGCAGCAGCACCGCGACGCCCTGTCCAAGGCTATTGCCGCGAGCCAGCGCCTGGCCGCGAGCTTCCCTAATCATCCCGAAAAGCCCGCAGTGCTGCTCGGCGCCGCCGAAGACCTGTACGGTATGGAGGAATACCAGCAAGCCCTCGACGCAGCGCAGATTCTTGTCAGCGACGCAGCAACCGGCAACGTGACAATTTCCCCTGCGCAGAAAACCAAAGCCTTAAGCCTTATTGCCGACGCGTATTTCGCCCTGGAAAACTACCCACAGGCGGAACAAGCTTACGCCAGCTTACTGGGCCTAATTGGCAGCGAGGACGAAATAGCCGCCCTGGCAGTAGAGCGTTTGTCGGTTTCCATTTACCGGCAGGGGGAAGCGGCGCGGGATACTGGCGACAAACAACAGGCTGCCCAGTTTTTCCTGCGTGCGGCTGACGCAAATCCGAACTCTGCGCTGGCGGCCAACGCCAGCTATGATGCCGGCGTAATGTGGTTTGACCTAGAGCAGTGGCAACCAGCCAGCGAAACTCTGGAACTGTTTCGGCAGCGCTACCCTCAACATGCACTTGTTGCTGAAGCGGATAAACTACTCGCCTCGGCTTACCAGAAAAGCGACCAGCCAGCCCGTGCGGCCGACGCCTACGCGCGTATTGCCAGCCGCACTACAGAATCCGCTGACACACTGTTGTCGGCAAGTCTATTGTCCGCCCAGCTTTACGACAAGGCGGGTCAAACCAGCCAAGCTGCGACAGCCTATGAACAACATCTACAGCGTTATCCTGACCCTGTTGAAGCGGCGATAAAAATCCGCCAACGCCTCGCCGAGATAGCCAAACAACAGAACGACACCCCACGCTATCAACACTGGCTGGAGGAAATGATCCTCGCCGACCAAGCGGCAGACGCGCAGCGCAGCGACTTTACCCGCAGTGTCGCCGCTCAGGCCAGCCTCGAACTGGCCCGCGGTGACATCGCCGCCGCCAACACCATTGCCTTGACTCACCCGATTGCCAAGAGTCTGCCGCGGCGCAAGCAGGCTATGGAAAAGGCCATCGCCAGCCTCAATCGCACCGCCGGGTATGGCATTGCCGTCATTGCCACTGAGGCCACCCACGAGCTGGGCGGACTGTACCGGGACTTTGCCCGCGCATTGATGCACTCGCAGGCACCGGCATTAAGTGGCGATGCGCTTGAGCAATACCAGATCATGCTTGAGGAACAAGCCTACCCCTTTGAGGAAAAAGCCATCGTCGCCTTTGAGACCAACCTTCAACGTCTTCAGCAGGGCATCTGGAATGCCGGCATTCGCAATAGTGCCGACGCCCTGGCAGATATGGTTCCCGCCCGTTACGGAAAGAATTTAAAGACAGAGGACAGCTATGAATCGCTTTTCTAAGTGTCTGTGCGTGGTGATGCTGGGTCTGTACCTGGCAGCCTGTGCGGGAATGCATCGTGGGCCGGGGCGCGTTAATACCGCAGAGCAAAGCAAAGCTGTGGCGGTGGAAAAAAGCAGTCCTGAAGACACCTTTAATGAGGCGCTCTCACAGATGAATATGGGCAATACCGATCAGGCTGTGCAACTGTTTATCGCCCTTACAGAGCAGAACCCCTTTTATTCAGGCCCCTGGACAAACCTGGGCATCATCTACGCCCAGGCGGGCCAGTACAACGAAGCCGGTGACGCATTTATCAAAGCCGTCAGGGCGAACTCCAGAAATATTGTGGCAATGAACTGGCTGGGCTATCTCGCAGCCAAACAACGCAGCTACGAGGAAGCGCGACGCTGGTACGAGCAAATTCTGTCTATACGCCCCGACTACACCTTGGCCAGGCTAAATCTTGCGGTGCTTTACGACACCGCCCTGCACTCACCCCACCAGGCACTTGAACAATATCGGCGCTATCGCGACCAGAGCGACGAGGAAAATCTCGTTCTGGATGTCTGGATCAAGGAGTTGGAGTTGGAAGAACCGCCGGTCACTAATATCAGCGCAGGAATCAGCCAATGAGATACCTTGCTCGCCGCGCCCTGCTATCTGGCATGGTCTGTTTTGCCATTGCGGCTCAGGCTCAGGAAGCCATGACTGAAAGCAGTCCCGCGCCAGTGCAGAACGCCGAAAGCAGCCTGAACACCGAGCAGGATGTCGGCACCACAATTATCGGCGAGGAAGAGGCCGCCATCGGTTTGTATCTTATGCCCTGGAGCGAAGAACCCATGGGCGATGTAGACCGACCACCACGCCTGCTTGACGAACCCCTCGACCCTATTGATACCGCGCAATACCGTCGCCAGGCCGAATGGTATCGCGCCCAGGTTTCCTACCGAAAGCTGCGCCTGCAGCACGGCAACCCTATTCACCGAAAGTAGCAGTACCATCAGGAGAATCACCATGGAACCACTCTCAACTATCAGCCACTTTTTTGAGCAAGGCGGTGCGTTCATGTACCCCATTGCCGCGGTCCTGGCACTGGCCATTGCCATTACCCTTGAACGCCTTGTTTTCCTCGGCAAGGCGATACGCGAAAACCGCCGCTTTTGGACTCAAATTTCACCTGTTCTCGCCAAAGGTGAGCTGGACAACGCCGAGGCGATGGCATCGCGCTCAAAGGTAGCCGTGGCAAGAATTCTAAGTTGTGGCCTTGAACAATCCCGCATTGACGATCGTCGCAGCGAAGTGGAAATCGCGACGGAGGAAGGGCTAATGGAACTCCTGCCAGCCATAGAGCGCCGCACCCACTACCTGGCAACTTTTTCCAATGCCTCAACACTGCTTGGCCTGCTGGGTACTGTGTTTGGTCTGATCAGCGCCTTCTCTGCGCTGGGCGGCGCCGACCCGGTCGAAAAAGCCAATATGCTTTCCGCCGGGATTTCCGAAGCGATGAGCTGTACCGCCTTTGGCTTGATGGTGGCGATCCCCACCCTGTTGATGCATTCCTACCTGCAAAGCCGGACGACTGAACTGATCGACACGCTGGAGTCAGCCTGCTCGCGCTTTGTGAGCACTGTGTGTCGCAAAAAGAACAGCGATTGATTCGCCCATGACGGTAGAGCTTATGAATCACGACACCTTGCCTGAAGACGGCGACGACGCACCGCGTCGCTCGCGACGGTCACGACGCTTACAGCGCCATCTGCGTCGCCGCCAGGATTGCGAACTGAATATTGTCTCGATGATCGACGTGTTTGCCGTTATTGTGTTTTTCCTGCTGTTTGGCTCTTCGATCTCAGCAAGCAACCTTCACGCATTAAAACTGGATATCCCCGCGGAGAAAGCGAGCAGCGAATCTGACACCAAACCCCTGCAACTGACAGTCTCGCTTTTTGAAGAGGAACTGCAACTCTCCGACCGTAATGGATTGATCGCGCGCCTGCCCAACAACGAGGGACAGTACGATGTCGCCACCCTTTCAGACAAACTCCTAGACATCAAAACGCGTCTCCCGGATGAAAAGCACTTGCGCTTGTTAGTCGCGGCGAATATCGCCTATGAACATATTGTCGCCATCATGGACGCCGCTCGCGAACACCCTCAAAACCCCGACGTCGAACTCTTTCCCCTAATTGCAATCGGCGACGCAGCCCAGGGAGGAAATCAGCCATGAGTTCACGCCGACGGGAACGCCGCGCAGAACACGCCATAAAACGGGCAGGCAAAGCGGGCGAAATCAACATCGTATCGCTGATCGATATTTTCGCGATACTGGTGTTCTACCTGCTCGTTAACGCCCTGGTTGTCGAGGTAATTCCCCAGTACCAAAACCTGAAACTGCCGAATTCCATCGCCAAAGAAAAACCTGTCAAGGCCGTCAACGTGGTGGTCAGCACCAGTGATATTTTTGTGAACGAGCAGGCCATCATGCCACTCGCTGACGCGCTCGCCTCGACACAAGCTGCACTACCTGAATTATCACAAGCCCTTGTCCCGCTGGCAGAGCTCGACGAGGAGGAAAATCTCAGCCGCAACGAAATCAATATCGTCGCTGATGAAAGTATTCCCTACCATTTGCTTAAAAAAGTGTTGGCCGCCTGTACTGAGGCACACTTTGAACGGATTTCACTGGCGGTAAAACAGGCACCCGCCACCGCAACAACGGGGGCCGACGTATGAGCCCGATGGCACTGAATTCCACCCAAATCGGCACCGATAGCTGGGGGATTACCATTGAAAGCGATCGTCGTTTTCGACGTATTCTCTTTCAGGTCTCGGCCCTGGTACTGTGTTTTCTGGTGGTCTCTCCCTTTGTTCCGACCCCCGCCCCGATTACTCCGCCAAAGGAAGAAACCAAGCGGCAATTCGTGGAACTGCTGCCCGAGGCTGAGAAACCCAAGCCCGCACCCGCGCCAGCGGTAAAGCCCACGCCAAAGTCAGTGGCTAAACCTAAACCCGCGCCAAAACCGAAGGCCGCCGTACCGCCCACGCCCAAACCACAGGCCAAACCCAAGCCTGACCCGGAAGCCCAGCGAGCCGCTGCGCGGGCTGCAGCAGAACAGGCTGGCATAGCCGCCATTCGCGACCAGCTTGCCGACCTGAGAAGCAGCGACGACGCCGCACTGGACAGCACTCTGGCCCTGCGCGACGCCACCAGTACCCAGACGCAAAGCAACCCGGCCCGGGTAATCAGCGCCCGCAGCGCCAGTGCGGGAAGCGGCAATGCCGGCACCAAGGCAACATCGAGCACGCAGGAAAATACCGCGCTGGCCGCACACCGCACCCAGGCTGTACAAGCGCCACCGACCACATCGCGGCCGAGTTCAACGACAGCCGCCTCGGGTGGGAGCCGAGTCGCATCGAGAACCCTTGAAGAAATTCAGCTAGCCTTTGACCACAGCAAGGGCGCGTTCTATTCCATATTCAGTCGCGCCGCGCGCAAAGACCCCAGCGTGAAAGCCGGTACCATTGTGATCAGCCTGACGATAGCTCCAGACGGTTCGGTGACGGACTGCCGCATTGTATCCTCCAACTTTCGGAACCAGGAGCTGCATCAAAAGGTCATTCAGCGCGTCAAGCTACTGAAATTTGATCCGCGACAGGTGCCAAACTTTACCTACCCGAATTACCCAATCAACTACCTGCCCTCTTAACGGCGGTGCGGTAAACGAAGGGAGAATACGAAGTGGCTCAGAAAGCAGTGAGTAGGAAGAGTTTCATTTCGCATAAGGAGGAAGCCGCACCCTTCACTCGAAGGGCGCGGAGAGAAGTGCAAAATTTAGAAGGAATAGCGCAGACGCGCACCATACATTTTCGGCAGGCCTGACATCCGGGATTCAAAGCCCAGGGTATAGTAGGTTCCCGACGTATAGGTCTCGTATTCCTGATCAAAGGCGTTTGTCAGAAACATTGAGAGGTCTAAAGGCGCGCCAAGAATATTCATCCAGCTCAAATTGAAATTGTACAGTTCATACGCGTCAAGCATCCCAAAGGGGCCGGTGCTGCTCGCGGCAGCCCGCTGTTCTCCGGTGTAAACGTATGTGACCCCCAGGTCGACCATCCCCAGACGCGGCGGAATGGGCAAGCCGTAGTTCAACGAGGCAACAATCGACTGATCCGGCGCAAAAGGCAGCTCGTCACCTTCGTCGGCAATCGGTGTCGCCGTAAAGCCCGCCATACCATCCGCTGCTTCGGAAATTTTGTCGGTATTGTCATCGTCCTGCTCGATCAACTCGGTATCCAGATAGGAGTACGACAGCGTCGCACTAAGAGACTGGGTAATCTGCAGATAAAGATCCGCTTCAACACCTTTGATCTCGGAGCTACCTGCATTGAAGATCGCAACGGTCTGCGCGGAGTTGGTCGAGATATAACCGGTTTGCAACTGCATATCGGTAAAATCATTATCAAACACCGCAATATTAAAGCGCCCCGGAATTGGCCCGCCAAACTCGGTCTTGGCGCCAATCTCAAAGGTATCCACTTTCTCCTGGTCAAAGACATCAACCCCGGGATCAGCCGCCGGGTTAACACTGCCCTGGCGGTAACCGCGAACGTATTTGGCGTACACCATAATAGGGTCCAGTGGCCGGTATTGAAGCTCAATCAACCCGGTGGGCGCCTCGCTGTGTTGCTTCGGCCGGGTAACCTGCACCAGCGGCTGGCGCTGGACAGCGCCCACATAGGGATAACGAATTTTCGTGCCCTTCGCCTCAGTATCGTCCCAGGTATAGCGGAGACCACCGGTCAGACTGAACTGTTCAGAAAGATCGTATGTCGCCTGAGCGAAAATCGCCTGGTTTTCATACTCGGTGCGAATATCACTGGAAATTACACTGCCGAGAAAACCTGCGGTGACATCGAAACAGTTATAGTCCGACGGGTCGCCTTCAAGGGTCGACAAATCACAGGATATCGTTCCCGCCGAGACATTACCGGAAGGACCGTCGGGCAAGCTGGTTTCGTAGTATAAACCCGCCTGCCATTGCAGCCGATCGTCAAAGCTCGAACCCATTAACTGCATTTCCTCAACCCAGGTTTCCTGACTCGTCACCGGATAATCAGGATGCGGCACCGAAAGCCCCACCGAAAACTCCCGGTTTGGGTCGGCAACAAAGTCGGTCACCGGCGTGAGTAATGGCAGCAGGTTGGTCAATGGTTCAAGGAGCGGCCCCAGCACGGTTGAGGTCAGCTCAGGAAAGCGTGTGCCGAATACGTCGGAGCCATTTTCCGTGAGCAGATGCGCGTAGGAAAAGGTGTTTTTGAAGGTGAGATTGTCGTCGATCTGCCAAGTAGTGGTGTTTATAAACCGACGTTCTTCAATGGTGGTGATCGGCGTTTTGACGGTACTGACAATGTCGTAATAACCATCCTGACCATTGGCTTCCTGATCAGCCAACTGCTGCTGACAACCGGGCAGCGTAAAAATGCCTATAACCACACCGAAGAAATCCGAGGGATTTTCATTACAGGCGAATAGGCGCGACGTATAGCCTGCGGTTTCAGAGTTCACCGCCGTAATCACCGTGTAGTTGGACAAGGAATCATTTATGTCCCACAGCACACTAAAGCGGCCGGCAAGATAATCGACATTTCCCAGCTCGTTGGCACCGACTCCGGAAATATTGTTCAGGTGACCGCTGCGCTTACTTTGATCAATACCAAAACGTACGGCAAGATTATCGGTGATCGGCAAGTTAAGCACACCCTGAAGTCGCTCGGAATCATAATTGCCGACGGTCGCTTCAAGGTAACCTTCAAGTTCCTGCCCGGGCTTTTCCGGGGTAATCAAAATTGATCCCCCAGTGGTGTTGCGCCCAAACAGCGTTCCCTGCGGCCCTTTCAAAACCTGAATATTCGCCAGGTCAAACAGGGTACCCGGGCCGGCACCATCACCGGAGGTTTGGGAGGTTTGTCCACGCGGCGCAATCACTTCAGCAAAATACACCCCCACCGAGGCGGTGGTTCTCAGGGAGCGGGTAAAGCCGCGAATCGAAAAACTCGCATTCTCCGGTCCGAATCGGGTGTTGGTTGTGAGTGAAGGTGTATAGGTCGCGATATCGTTGGAGTTTGTCATATTGGCGTTGGCAATCTGTTCCTGATTGAACACCGTCATCGAGATTGCTACATCCTGCGCGCTCTGCTCCTTGCGCTGAGCGGTAACAACAACTTCTTCCAATACCGCCTTGCCTTTTGAGGTTTGGCCTAAGGCACCTGAAGGCAGCGCGATTACGCCCAAACAGGAGCTCAATATCCCTATCCGAATAAATCGGTTTCGCCCAAATAATTCCATATGACACCTTTCTAATTATTAACACGTCATGTGTGCAGTTATAAATTTAGAATCGCACTAATGAACAATACTGTTGTTTATTATTCCACACTCTTTATAAAAACGAAACACCCAGGTTCATATACCGAATGGTCTATGTCGCTACTTTTTTATAGATACTTTGCAACACAAAGAAACACTAAAATGGGCAGGAATTCCGGCAGTAAAGAGGTTTTTATATGGGCTCCCATCCCTGCATAACCCTCTGTATTATAATTAAAAATCAGGAATAAAGGTCAGTGACATAGGCATGGGCGGCATCCGCCCATAGGAAACGACTGGCTTTCGCACGTGCACGCAACACTCGCCATTGTTCAATATGTTGATTGCGTAATTGCAGCGCTTTTTCCAGAGCCGCGAGCATTCCCTGAATTTGTTCCTGGGGGTTCGCCCCGGAAAAAGAAAATCCGTTTTCGCCGTCGAGCACCGTGTCGACCAAGCCGCCAACGTGGTGAACCAGACAGGGCTGCCCTCCGCGCATTGCCAGCATCTGGCTGATCCCGCAGGGCTCAAAACTGCTGGGCATCAGGAACAGGTCCCCTGAGTGATAGAGCACATCACTCAGGGCTTCAGCGTATCCGCAGAGAAAAACAAAATTACTATACCTCGCGGAAATTTTGACGAGCTGTTGTTCCATGTGCCGGTCACCGCTGCCGACCATAACAAATTTGCCGCTGTCACCCAGGCATTCAAGCACCGCTTCCAGCGCCGGCCTGCCGTCGGGCATTTCGGTCAAAAGCAGCGCAACCTTTTGTCCGGTAACCCGTCCTATGGACGTCATCAAAAATGGCGGCCTTGTCTTTTCTGCACCGCGCCGCCAGCCGTCGATACGACGTAGCGCCAGCAGGTTGCTGTTACTTATCTGGGGCTGATCCGCCAGCCAACGCAGTAGTTCTGCCTCCATCGCATCCAGGACCTCAGCGAAGTCCAACTCTGCTTCATCGGTTTCAGGATACTCGCAACCGTTAAGGATTCCCTTCAAGCGCCCTTCCGCTGCGGCGCGACGCAGATCATCCTCCAGCCCTTCGCCACCAAAAAAACCGATTTCAGCGTGACTCGGCGCCTGAATTTCACGGGCATAATTGGGCGACACCGCCTGCACCCGGTCACTCAGGTTGATACCCAGGCGCATGGGATTTACACACTCTGGATAACGGGTATCGGCGATGAGGTCATACTCAATATTCAAATCTGGAAACCAGGCCCGCAGCGACGACCAATCGCCTTCAAAAGGCCGCACCCCCTGCAGGGCGAGATTGTGGATGGTGTACACCAGGCGCAGTTTCCCCAGGCATTGGTAGTCGGGGTGCTGGCGCACCAATAACGCAGCCAGCGCAGCGTGCCAGTCGTGCAGGTGAAGAATATCCGGGTTGCGCCAATACCCTTCTATGCACGCCTGTAGAACCGCGATGCAAAACAACGCGTACTTTGACGCATCAGTCGCAAACGGGCTCCCCGGTGGATCATCGCAATAAATTTTCCCACTGCCGCAGGGTGCAAACAGGGGATGCTCCAGAACCCAACAACGCAAATGTCCATTGACGCAGTAGCGGGCTAATTCATAGATTTCCACATGCTCGCTGACACCGCGAAACCGCACCTCTACCGCACCCACGCGTCTAGCGCCAGGCAATCGAGAAAAATGCTGGTAACCGGGAATCACGACATCGACCTCATGCCCCAACGCAATCAACGCGCCGGGAATATCCCGTATCACATCGCCGATGCCACCGACCTTACCACCGGGCAAAGCAGCATTTTCCGCCGCGACCATTAATACATTCATAGAATCTTAAACGCTCTCCACTACACCGGCTCCACATCATCGAAGCGCAACAGCATAAACTTGGATCGGGCTAGAGCAGCCCTTCTTGCTGCCCCAACATTCCCCGCGTGACCAATACGACCCCACCCTCGGTCACGCGAAAGCCGCGCTCTCGGTCATGGTCGTGGTCGACACCGATTTCGATCCCTTCCGGGATCTCGCAACTGCGATCGATAATGCATTTGCGAAGTTTCGCTTTGCGGCCCACCTTGACTTCCGGGAGGATCAACGAATCCTTGACACTGGAGTAAGAATTTAAGCGCACATTGGAAAATAGTACTGAGCGTTTGACTTGACTGCCCGAAATAATACAACCACCCGAGACCATGGAGTCCACCGCCATACCGCGCCGATCATCGTCGTCAAAAACAAACTTTGCCGGCGGCAACTGCTCCTGATAAGTCCACAGTGGCCAGGAAAAATCATACAAGTCCAGCCGTGGCGTAGTGTCTACCAGCTCCATATTGGCCTCCCAATAGGAATCCAGCGTTCCCACGTCCCGCCAGTACGCCGGTTGCCCCGGTATATTGCTGCGGAATGAGCTTGCCTGCACATGGCCCAAATTAATCAAACGGGGAATCAGGTCGTGACCAAAATCGTGACTGGACTGGGAATCCAAAGCATCGCGATTGAGCGCGTCAAACAGAAACTCGGTGTTAAACACATAGTTTCCCATCGACGCGAGGACTTTTGTTGGATCGCCGGGCACTGTCGCGGGCTTTTCAGGCTTTTCTTCAAACCCGACAATTCTCCCC
>JBFEVY010000419.1:0-2168 GCA_041546665.1 Spongiibacteraceae bacterium
ACAATGATTTGAGGTCTGCTTCCGTCATTCTACCAAGCTCCATGCCAAAAATGGTTGGGTCAGCAAAAACTGAAGCGCTTAACATTATCAAACACAAGACGATTCCTTTCTTCATGAGCTATCCTTGCCGTTAATTTCTAGAAGTAAAAATATTAGCATCGTTATTTGAGAAGGGAAAGCTGAGAATCTTAGTGAAAGGGTTTTGAAAAATGCGAAAAGGCGTCAGAGTGCAAATTTAATATTCGCTCTAGCCCCTTGCGGAACCGGCCTGGTTTGCTAGTTGCTAGATTTCTTCCCTGCGTCTGGTCAATGCCGTTGATATACTGTGTTACTAAAGAGGTAATTACAATTAATTCCGTTGCTGATTGTCTGTTGATAATCCCGCCTTCCAGGCTGTGCGAAAAGTGCGAGATGCTGTTTGACCCGCTGGGCGTGTTCGGTAGTTGAATATGGTTCGTCATTAGGCAGTAAGCGTGTAGCTTTGCGCTGTAGCCCGTCGCCTAAGACTTCATTGTAGTAGATGTAGTCTTCTTGTTTGAAAAAACAGGGCTGGCAGTTGTGGCTGCGTTGAACGATATGGGCGGGTACGCTGGGCAGGTATGTTCTTGGTTCGCGTGGCAGTTGCATCCTTGCTACATGGCGTAAAGGGGGGGGCGCAATTTCGCCGAGAACTAAGCCGCGCCTCGGTTGTTTCGAAGCTGAAATAGGTCGTAACTGGCCTGCATGCCTAACCAGAACTCGGCGCTGCCGGCTCCGGCCTTTTCAAGAGCCAGAGCCATTTCCGGGCTGACGGCGGCGCTACCGTTGATGACACGGTTCAGGGTATTCCGGTGGCAGGAAAGTGTTTGGGCGACTGCGGCCACGCTGCCGAGTTTGTTGCCCTCTTCATCTTCAATAAGTCGTTGTCGGATGATGCGCCCCGGATGAGAGGGGTTGAACATGGACATGGTGCTTCTCCTATCAGTGGTAGTCGTCATAGTCCAGCAGGTAGACATGGCCGTCTCGAAATTCAAAGAATAGTCGCCAATTGCCCGATACTTTTACAGCGTGTTGACCTTTCAATTTGCCGGTCAGAGGGTGTAAGTCCCAGTGAGCTGCGGCAATATCGTCAAGACAGGTTGCAGCGTCTAATACGGTCAGTCGGTCGCGCAGGCGCTCAATATGGTCGGCGCGGATGCCCTTGGTGATTCCTGCTTCGTAAAACTGCTTCAATCCTTTGTGCCTGATGCTTTTGATCATCGGTACATCCATGTTCGTATAGGTGTAATTGTATCGCGTCGCGCGACATTGTCAATCAGGGTTGGCAAACTGCAGAAATTTACTCTGGCTTGGTTTGGTCGTATAATCGCGCCCGCTCAGCGGACGCTGTTCGCCGGAATCCTGCCAGGTTGGCGTTTCTGCCAATTAATTCCTAGTAATCTACTAGGTTATATAGTTGATCAAATTAGTCGGTTATTGCATAATTGCCCTGTGTAGGGAGTGATATGCCATGCGATTAACGACAAAAGGACGCTATGCGGTTACCGCAATGTTGGACCTTGCGCTTTACGGCGACAGGGGGCCAATAAGTCTTGCTGATATTTCCAGTCGCCAGGATATTTCCCTGTCTTATCTGGAGCAGTTATTTGCCAAGTTGCGACGCAATCAGCTTGTGACCAGTGTGCGTGGCCCCGGTGGGGGGTATCGCCTGAATCGCCCCGGTGAAGAGATTTTCGTTGCTGAAATCATCGATGCTGTCGATGAGCGCGTTGACGCTACGGGCTGTGCCGGCAATAGCGATTGCCATGGCGGGCACACCTGTTTGACCCATCATTTGTGGTCGGATCTCAGCAACCAGATTCATCATTTTCTCAGTGATATTAGCTTGGCCAGTCTCGTGAACCGGCGCGATGTGCAGACGATTTCAGCACGCCAGCGCTCGGCTGCTGCGAGCGCTGAGCACCGCGACAACGCGGCAACAATCGCGCTGGCAGCCATCGACTGAGGTTGCAGCCGGTTTTTTATGATTTTGAGGGCACTGGATCGGTGTCCGAAGTGTGGAGTTAGGTATATGCAGTTGCCGATTTATCTGGATTACTCAGCGACAACGCCGGTAGACCCGCGAGTTGCGGAAAAAATGTGTGCCTGCCTGACGGCGGACGGCATTTTTGGTAATCCGGCGTCGCGCT
>JBFEVY010000081.1:0-11740 GCA_041546665.1 Spongiibacteraceae bacterium
CACCAAGAAGAGCGGACACGGCAATGACACCGCCACTACTTCACATATTTTTTATGTGTGCAACTAAAACATTAATTGGCTGCCGCAATCAAGCCCTAAACATAATATTTTCGTTAGAATTCAGGCATAAAAAAACCCGCACCATTGCTGGCGCGGGTTCTTGGGATCGTGGAGGTAGGGCTGTCGGGTAGCAAGGGCGCATTACTGCAACCCCCGCCCCCTAAGAACCGTACGTGCGAGTTTCCCCGCATACGGCTCAAGCCTTTACAAGCCCGCTAGTTGTCTAGCAAGCCGGCAGCGTTGAGCAAAGTTATCCTTTTGGAGGATATGGATCGTTCCCGTAAGAATCACGTTCACGAATCCGGTTATCCCTTCCATGAATTAATACTTCGCTCTTTTGGTTTCTAGCAATGTTGCGCGCGGCGTCAGCAGCTTCACGTTGAGTAGCGTGATGCGAGGTGTCTTTAGAGTTTCCGGCACCTCTAACCGCCCAACCGTTGTCCCGCTTAACCACATGTTGATTTTTACCAGCCATGAGAAAATCCTCACATTTTGGATACCTGTATAAATTACCAGTTACACACAACATTTACAACACTTACAAACCAAAACCACCATATATAGTGATTACACCGAAATATCGGCATTCTCGCTATGCAACTGCCGATGACAATTGGGATGCAACAACACCAAATTCTCCAGTGAGTCACAACCGCCTTTGTGCCGCTCGATCACGTGATGGATATTCCACCCGCTTTCTTGCGTTATGTACTGCTTGCACATTGGGCAGCGCTTCTCCTGTCGAAACCAGAGCATCAACACTTTCCCGTTCCCCCGCCCCGAGTCCCTCATCGCTCGCTCTAGGCGCTGCTCAAAGTAATACTCAAAGGCCGGATCATAAGGATTGGCTTCCGCTTTGATCTTGGTATGTCGCTTGATCGGAGTGTCGTTTGCGTAGAGCAGGCAAGCCCGCTGTCCGCTTGGAGCAACCCCGAAAAACACCCAGCTTCTGGTAGCCGCCGTCATAAAGTACTTGTCTTTAATCCAGCGTTTGCGCCGATTTAAATGCCGACGTTTACACCATTGCCAGAGCATCTTCCAAATGCGGTAATCGACATAATTAAATACCTCCTTAGCGACGATTGACCGGTGGTAGTTGGCCCAGCCCCGAATCATCGGGTTGAGCTTTTGTACTATCCACCAAGCCGGTGCCGCTTTGTTGGCGTTCAACACATCCCTCACACTGCGCAGAAATGTTTTCACGTTCTTGCGACTAGGCTTTATCAAGCACTTGTCGCCGTACTTGCGTACGTTCTGCCCGAGGAAATCAAAACCCTCCGATATATGTGTGATTACGGTTTTCTCCTCTGACAGAGAGAGCCCACGTTCCGCCATAAAGGCCGCAACGAGAGGCTTAACTTCGCACTCCAGCAACTCTTTCGAGATACCGGTAATGACGAAATCATCCGCGTAACGCACATAGTTGACCTTGGTCTTGTAGCTGGCTTTTGTGTTCTTCTGCCCAAATTGAGCTTCCAACACAGACTCCAAACCATCTAGTGCCAAGTTGGCCAACACTGGCGAGATAATGCCACCTTGCGGTGTTCCCGCTGCTGTCGGATTGAATCGACCCGATTCCATAAAACCCGCCTTCAACCATTTGCGGAGTATCGTCCTGTCCATAGGGACATTGGCGATTAGCCACTCATGGTCGATATTGTCAAAACACCCTTTGATGTCCCCCTCCAGCACCCATGATGCTGAGCTTTTGCGGCTTAGATTGACAAAACACTGCTCAATCGCGTCCGCAGTTGCTCGCATTGGGCGAAAACCGTAGGAGTTTCGGTCTGCCGTTGTTTCCGACACAGGTTCCAAAGCCAGCAGATGAAGCGCTTGCATAGCCCTGTCAGTCATCGTCGGAATCCCCAAAGGGCGGCGTTTGCCGTTAGCCTTCGGGATATACACTCGGCGTAACGGTTTGGGTTTGTAACCCTTTCGCTCCAGCCGGTGCACAGCATTCCACTTACCATCAGGTGTATCCCATTTTTTGCCATCAACACCGGGCGTATTCTTGCCCCGGTTTTCGGTGACCCGCTTAACAGCCAACGCTTTGGCTGCGAACGAGCGAACCAGCATCCGTTGTAAGGCTTTCACCTTACGCCATTGCTGATTCTTGGCTGCCTTTGCGATCCTGACCTGTAGTCCCCTCACCCTTCTATGACAGGTTTCCCAGTCAATTGAATGCCAACCTTCGGCAGGGTGGGAGGATGCAGGTGTTAATGGATTAACACGCATCTTGCTTTCCTCCAGATTGCACAACGTGCCACCTGGCGGGGTAGAGACCAGCCCCCGCTGGGGAAGATGGTCTTCACCCCAGCAGGGACAGATTGTTCAGTTGATCGACAGGTACAGAGACCCATCGAATTTGGTTTAGAGAACTTTACAAACAGTTACGCAAGTAAAGACCAGGCAGAAGTCTGCACCGTTTCCGGTCGGAGCAAAGTCCGAACTCCTATCCCTTTGATTACAAAAGGGCCTTCGCTTTTTCTGCCATCCTTTAACCGCACTCCCATCGGCGACCCTTGCGGGTTCACTTGCCTCAAATTTCGAGGCGGGCTTACGGTCTTACCGAGTTCCGTTTCAGTGACAGAGGTGGTTTAGGTTCGACGTATTCGCCGGTAGCTGTGTTGGTCAGCGTGCCCCCAGATGTAAAAAGGGCAACCAAGCTACACACCATTTTGGTTGAAGCCTATCAGTGACTTAGGCTCCGCGCGGTTGACGGCGTTTATCAGTCGTTCACGTATGTTAACCATGCCACCTAGCCTAGCACCTCACCCGCATGTCACTAGCAGGATCTGCTATCCCCCCTCGCGAGGGGATAGCACCGGCGAACCGGGGTTACATTGTCAGGAAGCTTCGCACCATACCCATTAAGGTATCGCACTATCCCTAGGCTACTGTTGGCTGCACAACAGGTCTGCTTCTCATGTGCCCATGAGTCAGACAATCACTGAAACAGCTTCAGTCGCTGTGTTGGTTTTGTCTCAATGAGACATGTACACCGCTTCTCAGGCGAGAAACTGTGGACGAGTTGAGGACTTCTCAATCAGAGATCGAGTAGTTAGTTGAGGATAAGCCACGCATAAGGTGCCGTCAGCTAGATATAAAGAAACCGTCGAGCTTCGCAGTATAGAACCTGCAAATCCCGTTGGTAGAGGTACACCGCGTAGAGTAATGAACTCATTGGGTGATGTTGTTGAGATTGGACAGACAATCCGTAGATCGCCGCGTGTATTTCGCTGTCCGGGAGACACGCTTATAAATACGTCGAAGTGCCCTTCGACGCTTGCACCGTACTAGACCAAGATGCGGGAGTCAACACGAAGGTTGACTCCCGAGCACTACATCATGGTTAGTGGTGCGTGATACTGCCCCAAATGAGGCAGTATCGTTACCTACCCCTTATCGGAGTAGGTCAACACAGCACGACTCTCGTCGCACTACATCATGCCGCCCATGCCGCCCATACCACCCATGCCGCCCATACCGCCCATATCAGGCATACCAGCGTCATCTTTGGGCGCGTCGGCGATCATGCACTCAGTGGTGATAACCAGACCGGCAACAGAGCCAGCGGCCTGCAGCGCAGTACGGGTTACTTTGGCCGGGTCAAGGATACCCATTTCCATCATATCGCCGTAAGTGCCGTTGCCTGCGTTGTAACCAAAGTTACCTTCGCCGCTACGGACTTTATCCAGAACAACAGAGGCTTCATCACCTGCATTAGTCACGATCTGGCGCAGTGGTGCTTCCATCGCGCGCAGTGCCGCATTGATGCCTGCAGTTTGGTCGTCGTTATCACCCTCAACAACACCGATTTGAGAAATTGCACGTACCAGAGCAACACCACCACCCGGTACCACGCCTTCTTCAACCGCAGCACGGGTTGCGTGCAGGGCATCTTCAACGCGGGCTTTCTTCTCTTTCATTTCCATCTCAGTGGCAGCGCCAACCTTGATTACCGCAACACCGCCAGCCAGTTTGGCAACGCGCTCTTGCAGTTTTTCACGGTCGTAGTCAGAGCTGGTGTTTTCGATTTGAGTGCGGATTTCACCAACACGCGCTTCGATCGCAGAGGCTTCGCCAGCACCGTCAACAATAACGGTGTTTTCTTTGTCCATGGTAACGCGCTTGGCGTGACCCAGGTGATCCAGAGTCGCTTGCTCCAGATCCATGCCCACTTCCTCAGAAATCACAGTACCGCCAGTCAGGACCGCAATATCCTGCAGCATGGCTTTACGGCGATCACCGAAACCAGGTGCTTTACAAGCTGCTACTTTAACGATGCCGCGCATGGTGTTAACCACCAGAGTGGCCAGCGCTTCGCCTTCCACGTCTTCAGCAATAATGATCAGCGGACGGCTTGCCTTGGCAACCTGCTCCAGCAGGGGCAACAATTCGCGAATGTTGGAGATTTTCTTGTCCACCAACAGGATGAAGGGGCTTTCGTGCTCAACACTCATGTTTTCAGTGTTGTTTACGAAGTAAGGTGACAGGTAACCGCGGTCAAACTGCATACCTTCAACCACGTCCAGCTCGTTCTCCAGAGCTTGACCTTCTTCAACAGTGATAACGCCTTCTTTACCCACTTTTTCCATCGCTTCAGCGATGATCGCACCAACGTTTGCGTCGCTGTTGGCGGAGATGGTACCTACCTGGGCAATCGCCTTGCTGTCTGCACAGGGGATAGACAGGGCTTCAACCTGAGCTACCGCTGCCGCGATCGCTTTGTCGATGCCGCGCTTGATGTCCATGGGGTTCATGCCCGCAGCAACCGCTTTCAGGCCTTCGTTAACAATGGCCTGGGCCAGTACAGTCGCGGTGGTAGTACCGTCACCCGCATCGTCAGAAGCTTTGGAAGCCACTTCCTTAACCATCTGCGCGCCCATGTTTTCCAGCTTGTCAGCCAGTTCGATTTCTTTGGCGACAGAAACACCGTCTTTGGTGATGGTCGGTGCGCCGAAAGACTTGTCCAACACTACGTTGCGGCCCTTGGGACCCAGTGTAACTTTAACCGCGTTGGCCAGGGTGTTAACACCAGCAACCATACGCTGACGGGCTTCGTTGCCGAATACTACGTCTTTTGCCATGATCTTATACCTTTACTTAATTCGTTGATTTAGAAGAATTTATTAAAATTAGGCTTCAACAACACCGAAGATTTCGGTCTCGTTGAGAACAATCAGCTCTTCGCCATCGACTTTCACGGTGTTGCCGGAATACTGACCGAAAATTACAGTCTCACCCACTTTTACGCCTACCGGACGCAGCTCACCAGTTTCCAGCAGCTTTCCCTCGCCCACAGCAATCACTTCACCCTGATTCGGCTTTTCTTTGGCAGAACCGGGCAATACGATACCAGCAGCAGTTGTTTGCTCCTCTTCATTGCGACGAACCACTACGCGGTCGTACAAAGGACGAATTTTCATCTTGATGAATCTCCATTAAATCAATGAATAGATTTTTATTTACACGGCGTATCCCGCACCGGTCACAGTCTTTGGCATGCTGTGCGCCCGGGCCCCTCTCGGGTGGATTGCGTCACCGTTCCCAACACTTGCCGGCATACATAAAGGCCAAACAGGCTGGGCTGTTCGGGTAGATGGGGGTCGCAAAATGCTTTTCAAGGGTTCAAGTGAAAAAAATCGGTTTATTTTTATGATGGCGATGCAGACGGCGCCGGAACGCCGCTTTTTTTAATCTTCCCGGCGAAAATCCCCCTCAATGGTGATGTGCTCGTCGGCTGATTGACGCCCGTCTCCAGGCCGAGACTCACTGCGGTACTGCTCGTAACGAAACTGCCCACCGCGCTGCTGAAATTGCGCGCCCTGGACCTGCAACACACCCTGTTTGAGCAGTTGCGCGCTCAGCGCTCGCCGCAAGCCCGGCACCAGGCAACAAAAACCTATCGCATCGGTGACGAAACCCGGAGTGAGCAACAACGCCCCCGCCACCGCCAGCATCAAACCCTCAAGGATTTCCGTCGCCGGAATCTGCCCGCTGTCCAGCCGCTGCTGCGCCCGGGTGAGGGTGTGCACGCCCTGGCTTTTTAGCAGAGACGCCCCTACTACTGCGGTTAACAACACCGCGCCAATCGTCGGCAGACTGCCAATATGAGAGCCCACTTCGATCAACAACCACATTTCGACAATGGGCAGGACAATGAACATCAGGAATAAAAAGCGCATAGAAAACCGATCTCGGTCGAGAAATGGAAGGCCTTAGCTAACATTCTGGGGGCAGGTCACGGAATTTCAAGTCGATAGCGCTCTATTCACGCCAGTAATTGGTTTACAATCCGCGGAAACAAGCAAGCCGAGTGACGCTGCCGATGAGAGTTAGCGCACCCGCCATAATACGTCCCTTGACAGGAAAAACTCACTGTATGATCAACGCCAAAGAAGCCCTCGCCAGACTGAAGGCCGGCAACGCCCGCTTCGTCGACAAGCTCAACGACAATACCAGCTGCATTCTGCCCAACAAGAAGCCTGAGCTGGTCGACACCCAGAATCCCTTTGCCATCATTCTCGGCTGCTCCGACGCCCGCGTCCCCGCGGAACTGGTATTCGACCAGGGCCTTGGCGACCTGTTCGTCATCCGTATTGCCGGCAATATTGTCGCGCCGTCCGGGATTGGCAGCGTGGAATTCGCCGCGCTGAGTTTTGGCACCCCATTGGTGGTTGTCCTCGGGCATTCCAAGTGCGGCGCGGTCTCCGCCACGGTTGACGCCCTGACTGGCAATTCCAAGATCCCGACGTCAAACCTGCACTCTATCGTCAAGCGGGTGCGCCCGGCGGTGGAAACCCTGCTGGCTACCGACCTGCGCAACGACCACGACGAGCTGATTCACCAGGCTGTTCGAGCCAATGTGCGCAGCTCGGTAGAACATTTGAGCAGCGGCTCCGCCACGCTGGAAAAGCTGATCAGTGAAGGCAAGCTCATGGTGGTGGGCGCGGAATATTCGCTGGAGACCGGCGAAGTGGATTTCTTTTATGAAGACTACTGGGAACGCATCCGCAGCCTCGACTCCTGAGCCCAGCCCCCGGCAACAGGACGCTGAGCGCCTCTACCTGGCTCTTGCCCAGATTCCACAGGGGCGCTTATGCAGTTATGGCGCAGTTGCGAGTCTGGCCGGCTTACCCGGCCGGGCTCGATGGGTCGGCAGAATGCTCAGTCAGCTGCCGGCAAACTCGGCCCTGCCCTGGTTTCGGGTCGTGAATGCCCGCGGCCGCATCAGCTTTCCCGAAGGCTCAGCCAGCCACCAACGTCAATTGGATCATTTAATTGCTGAAGGCAGCGCTGAACCCGACGGCCACGTGCACTGGCGCCGCTGTCGCTGGCCCTAGGACTCCGCCTTCTCAAGCGATGGCGCTTCGCGCCAGGGCGCGACCTTGAATAACATCAGCATTCCCGGCACCGCCAGCACGGTACAGAGCAAGTAAAATTGAGTCCAGCCCACCGCCTCGACAATCAGCCCGGTGCTTGCGTTGGCAAAGGTTCGCGGCAGCGCCGCCAGGGCAGTAAACAGGGCAAACTGTGTCGCCGCGTAAGCGGGCGTAGTGGCCCGGGCAATAAACGCCGTAAAAGCTGCGGTTCCCAACCCCACCCCAAGGTATTCAAAGATGATGACCAGTGCCAGAGCAAGGCGATTGGGGCCAATTTCGGCCAGTGCGGCAAAACCGAGAATACTCAGCACCTGCACTACGCCAAAAACCCAGAGCGCGCGATTGATTCCGAGCCGGATCATGATCACCCCTCCCGCCAGACCACCGATGATGGCGGCGGTCAGTGATGCGGTCTTAGCGATACTGCCAATTTCCGTGAGGGAAAACCCCAGATCAATGTAAAACGGCGACGACAGCGCTGTGGCCATATTGTCACCGAGTTTGTACAGGAACAGGAACGACAGCAGCGCCAGGGCACTGCCCCAGCCTCGCCTCGTGACAAACTCCCGAAAGGGCTCAACCACAGCTGCCTTAAGACTCAAGGGCGCGATACTGGCGTCGCTCGCCTCATCAATCCACAGGGTCATGACCACCCCCAACAACATAAAAGCGGCCACCACCATAAACACCATATTCCAGGGCAGGTAGTCTCCCAATATGACGCCCAGCGAGCCAGGCACCAGGCCGGCGAGGCGATAAGCCTGCACGTGGATGGCATTGCCCAGCCCCAGTTCCTCATCGCTGAGCAGCTCCCGCCGGTAAGCATCCAGTACCACATCCTGGCTGGCACTGAAAAACGCTACCGCTGCCGCGCAGTAGGCTACCAGCCCAACAGACATAGTCGGGTTAATCCAGCCCAACGCCGCCATCGAAACCAGCAGCGCAATCTGGCTAATCAACATCCAGCCCCGCCGTCGCCCCAGAAATGGTGGCACGTAGCGGTCCATCAACGGCGCCCAGACAAACTTCCAGTTGTAGGGAAAACCAATCAGGGCAAACAGGCCGATTTCGGCCAAGCCGACGCCTTCGCTGCGCAACCAGGCCGGCACCAGTTGAATCAAAAAATACAGCGGCAGGCCGGAGGCGAACCCGGTCAGCACACAAATAAACATCTGCCGGTTAAAAATCGCCCGGTGCCAGGGTAGGCTCGTCGGCGCCCCTTGCGCCCCCAAATCAGTCACGGAAATTATTGAATTGCAGCGGTTGTTCCAGACCCGCTTCGCGCAGCAGCGCCATCACCTGTTGCAGGTCATCGCGCTTTTTGCCGGTCACCCTTACCTGGTCGCCCTGAATTTGGCTCTGCACCTTCAGCTTGCTGTCCTTAATCAATTTAACGATCTTGCGGCATAAATCCGCCTCCAGACCGTTTTTCATGACAACGCCCTGCTTGACCTGCTTACCCGCTGTCTCAATCTTGCCCAGCTCCATCGCCTTGGGATCAATCTTGTTCTTGATCAGACTGCTGCGCAGCATGTCTTCCATCTGTGTCAGCTGAAATTCAGCTTCAGCGAATATCGTCGCATTTAAGCCATCGCGCTCGAAGCTGGCATCCACTCCCTTGAAATCAAAGCGGGTTTCAATAATCCGGCTGGCCTGATCCAGGGCATTGGTAAAGGTGTGCAGATCCACTTCGGAGACGATATCAAAAGAAGGCATTGGTAAAAATTCTCGTGCTGTATTTTCGCGTCGCAGTGTAGCATCGCACCTCGGCGCTTTCGAGCGACCCAATCTACGCTGGCGCGCGAGCACAAAATTCCCTACAGTCCACCCTGATGAACCACACTAACCCTCCTCACCACTGGCATATTCTCGGCGCAGGCGCCATCGGCAGCCTGTGGGCCAGCTATGCCTATCGCAATGGCCAAGCTGTGACCCTGCTGCTGCCCAACCTCGAACAACTGCACGCCTACCAGGAGGCCGGGGGCATCAACGCCACCCTTGATCAAGGCACCCAGTCCCTGCTACCACTACCGGTCCTGGCTACGGAGCAATTGCGTGCCGCCGCGCCGATCACCTTTCTGCTGGTATGTACCAAGGCCCAGCAGACACTGTCTGCATTGCATGGGGTACGTGAATACCTCGCCGACGGTGCAATCATCGTATTGCTGCAAAACGGTCTGGGTATCGCCGAGCAAATCCAGGCCGAATGCCCTGGCAGCACCGTTTTGCAAGCCTCAACAACCGAAGGCGCCTTTCGGCGCAAGCGTTTCGATCTGGTCCATGCCGGCCGAGGCGCCACCCAACTAGGTCAACCCTCACTAAGCAGTACCGACACCCCCCAGGCGAGACTGCCTTCTGAGGCCCTTGCCACGCTCGCCGCGTCCTTGAGTTTTCCACCTTTGGACGTCACCGTCAGCGACAATATTGATGCCGTGTTGTGGCGCAAGCTCGCGATCAATTGCGCGATCAATCCACTGACCGTGAAATATCGCTGCCGCAATGGCGAACTGCTGGATAAGCCTGACGCCCTTGCCGATATGGCAGAACTGGTCGCTGAAATTGAACAGCTCAGCGCCACCCTCGGGCGCCAGGCCTGGATATACCCACTACTGGAGCAGGTACAAAAAGTGGCCCGCGACACTGCGCAAAACCGCTCCTCTATGCTGCAGGACATCGAGGCTGGACGCGTCACGGAAATCGATTACATCACCGGCTACCTGTGTCGCCTGGCAGCAGAACATGGTCTCGGCTTACCCCACAATCAGGCACTACTCGAGGCTGTGCGCCGTCAACACCCGCAATAAATTCACACAGGACAAGACAACGGCCGTCACCTAAAAAGAGGGAAAGATTCTACTTGTGGTACTGACTCGGGGTCACGCCAAACCATTGCTTAAACGCGCGGTTAAACGAACTCTGCTCCGAATAGCCCAGCAAGCCGGCAACTTGAGACATGGGCATATCTGAATTGCGCATCAGCAGCTCGACTTCCTTGCGCCTGATTTCATCAAGAAGGCTTTCGTAGGTATAGCCAAGCGGCTTCAACTTGCGGTGCAGGGAGCGTTCATGCATATTCAGCTGCTCTGCCACCACCTTCCGGCACAAGCTCCCGGTCGGCATCAGCTTTTTGATAATGCCTCTCACCACGCAGCCAAACTCTTCTTGTTCTGACTGGTGACTTAAGCTTGGCTGTTCATCGCTGCGAAAACGGAAATACTCGACCACAAGCTTATATAGCTCGTTGTTAGAGGAAGGGATTTTTTTCTTCAGCGCGCCGTCGACCAGAACGGCGCCACTGAAACCCTTATTGAATTTAACCGGCACCCGAAAGTGCTTTTCGTAAACCTCAGGTGGTGAAATCACCGAGTGACGGAACCAGACAGTTTCCGCTACCGGATCGTCCCCCATCATCAGCTCGATGATGTTGTAGCATGCGGCGACCATGTGCTCCGTCGCTTGGGGAAACTGGTCACCCTCTTTGTCACGAATTTCCAGACAGGCCAGTGATACCCCAAACAGGTCTTCGATAAACAAGTGTATAGCGGGGGTGAAGTGGTGTAGATAGCGGCTCACGGTCTCGATAGCCTGCCCAACGGTCTCCGCTGACATCACGATAAAAGCTACCGGGCCAAGAATATTGTGATCCTGCCGCTTTGCCAGGCGAAGGCCAAAATCAGGACACTTCAGTTCCGCAGCACTGAGCTCAAGCAACTCACTAAAGCTGCGATAGGGAAATAAATACTCTTCGCTTTCAATTTGATTGATGTCGATATTGCATCGGGAAAGTAAATACTCGGTATCCCCTCCAAGCTCAGCCACGAGCTCAGGAAAACCGCTAAGGCAGCTTGAGCGCACAAAACTCATTTTTCCCCCGCCTTGTTATTCGTATACAGAAGTTCAATATAACTAAAAGTTAGGCGCGAAGAATAGCATAAATCGGCAAGCCGGCCAGCGTATCGCTAAACCGGGGGTAAAACCTTGTTGTGAGGGACGGAGGACCCAACCCTTACAAATACACATTATTTGTTATTTGAAAATTAACGCACCTGATTTCATGAGCGGCGAACTATACCGCCATGAAATCTTCTTTGGGTGCGGAACATTCCAGGCAGCACCAATCTTCTGGAAGGTCCTCAAATTTGGTTCCCGGCGGAATCCCGTCTTCGGGACAGCCCAGTTCTTCATCGTAGACATAGCCGCAGGTCGTACATTCGTATTTGGCCATGCGCTTACTTTCCGCCTTCCTGAACAGACTCCAGGGGCATAAAGTCTGGCTTTTCCCTCACGAAACAATC
>JBFEVY010000423.1:0-2097 GCA_041546665.1 Spongiibacteraceae bacterium
CATTTCACCGCTGAGCGCATTGATAATCTCTCGTCGGCAATTCGCAGTAATAGCGCTTTTCCGGTGAAGGAAGCCGTTGTGCGCGCCCTGTTCAGCGTACAACCCCGTTATCTCGACACCGCCTTTGCCACGATCAGCAAGGAGTACGGTGACTTCGAGCACTATCTTGAGCGGGGTCTTGAACTGTCATCGGCAAAACGCGACATTCTGCGCGAACTCTTGCTGGAAGGGTAAAACGGTGAACCAGGCCTCAAAGTCCGGCGCTCGACGACAGCGCCGGCCACGCCAGGGAAAGCCCCGGGCCCCACAGCAAGCTGCAGAAACGACCCTCGCCACGGCGACAGGGCAATTCACCCTGCTGCGTCGACCACGGCGCCCGAACGAAGTGCTGCAAGCCTGGGACGCCGCTGATCGCTACCTGATTAATACGCTGCTGGAGTCACCACCGCCCGCGGGCGCCCGAATTCTCCTGGTTAACGACCAGTTTGGTGCACTGGCCTGTGCGCTCTCCGAGTACCACTGCAGCTCCTGGACGGACTCGGCGGTCGCCCGGCTTGCTACGAAGGAAAACTGCGCGGCCAATCACTGCACTGAGCCCGAGTTTATCCCGATGACAGAGCAACCAGCGGGAGACTTCGACCGCATTCTGTTCCGCCTGCCGCGAAGTCATTCGCTGCTCATTTACCAGTTGCAGCGCCTGCGCTCACTCTGCTCGGCACCGTCGCAGTTTCTCGGCGCTGCCCTGGCCAAGTACATCGACCGGGCAAATATCGACTTGTTTGCTGAGCATCTGGGCGTGGCCCGGACCAGCCTTGCCTGGAAAAAGGCCCGCTTGATTCAACTGGAAAGCCTCAATCCACCGGGCGAGATTGACGACGACAGCCAGGCATTGATCCTGGATGACTGCCAACTGACCCTGGTCAACCGCGCGAATGTCTTCTCCCGCGGCAAATTGGATCGCGGCAGTCGCTTGTTGCTGTCGGCGCTGGACCAGTTGCACCCGCCTCAGCGCCTCGCCGACCTCGGCTGCGGCAATGGCTTATTGGGAATCAGCGCCGCCCGCCGATGGCCAGAGGCCCGTGTTTACTTCAGTGACGATTCTTATATGGCGGTAGCCAGCGCAGAACAAAACTGGCGGCACAACCTGAGCTCCCCCTTGGCGCAATTTGCCGCCGACGATTGCCTGAGCTACTACGAGGGCGACGCCTTCGACCTGATTCTATGTAATCCCCCGTTCCACCAGGAACAACAAATTGGTGACCATATTGCCCGCCAAATGTTTCGCCACGCCTTTGACAACTTGAAACCAGGCGGGCAGCTCTGCGTTGTGGGCAACCGCCACCTTGGCTACCACATCACCCTTAAACGTTTGTTTGGCAAAACTACGGTCATTGCCTCCGACAGCAAATTTGTCGTCCTGCTCGCGGAGCGCTAAACCCGCCCCGCCCCCGTTTAAACACTATTTCACAAGCTGGCTCGAAACCTGCTTTATCATGCATACAAAATGCATTTTGTGCTGTAAACGCCCTACCAAACACAGAGAATCATCCCAAAAAGGCGCCAGCACACCCGCAATGACACAAACTGGTGCATTTTGTCATTCCCAAGGCGCGCTGCGTCCGGAATGAACTGAGCTTTTTTGGCGACTGCCAATCAACGTCCTGCTAGACCGTGAACGGGGTCACTGCGGCAATATTGCGCTCCCCATCTTCACCTAGGAGTTACCAATGAAAAACACGCTACTGTATGGAGTTTTGCTAACAACCCTTACCACCGGGCTTAACGCACTCGCCGATTCGGTCGACGACAAAGCCCTTGCAATCGCCGACGTCAGCACCGGGGTCGGACTCGAACTTCCCCTGACAGCTCGCATCGAAACCCTGGATGGCGAGCCTGTTTCAGGATTTTGGAGTTCGACCACAGAGCTTGCCATTGAGCCCGGGCAACACAGTCTCACACTATCCTGTTATACGCTGGCAAACGGCGTAGATATCATGACCGAGAAGCAACAGTCCCTCGTATTTGAAGCTGGCAAACGTTATGTGTTCACCGCGCAACTTGTCAGCAGTAGCAACTGCCAAATTAGCCGCGAGGTCC
>JBFEVY010000411.1:0-2335 GCA_041546665.1 Spongiibacteraceae bacterium
TCATGGTGGTGAGTCTCTCCATCCTGGTTTCGGTGTATGATAACGCGATTATTATTCGTGCGCTGAATGTTCTGTGAAAGCAGGGGGTATCTGCGCCTTGTCGCCGGGGACGGGAATGTCAGAACAACACAGTGATCGACACCTTGTTGAGATGTCCGGCGGATCACTGAATACCTCAATGATGTTCTCTCTGTACTTCGCGATGATGGTCACGGGGGCAGGGCAAACTGTGGTCTTTGCCATTATCCCTATGTTGGGCAGGAAGCTTGGCCTGCACGAACTTGTGTTTACCTTGCCCTATACCTCCTGGCAACTTGAACCGCGAGAAATGGCGATTACGGCGTTGTCGGCCCTGTCGGCGTTGGTCTTTTCTCTTGCCGCGCCGCTCTGGGGAGGCCTCAGTGATCGGATTGGGCGAAAGCCAGTGATCCTGGTGGGACTGTTTGGCTACGCTATCGGTACGCTGGTTTTTAACGGCGTCGCCTGGTTAGGCTTGCAGGGGATGATGGGCGGCGTAATGTTATATCTGCTTCTGGCCGCCAGTCGTGTTTTTCATTCAGCGGTGATGTCGGCAACCCATCCGGCAGTGTCAGCATTTGTGGTTGACGTGACCAGCCTTTCCGAGCGCACGAAGGGGATGGTCAAGCTCCAGGCTTTCAATCAGCTGGGGGTGATGATTGGCCCCGCACTGGCATGGTTTGTCAGTATCAGTTTTCTGGCGCCGCTAATGATTCAGGCAGGGCTGATGGCGTTGTCAGCGTTGATTGCCTGGCGTTACTTGCCTTCCCCCGTTGCGGACCGGGCCGCTGCGGCAGATAGCAAAAGCGGGCTCGCTAAGCATTCCGCTCCTGCAATGTCTTATCTGGACCCAAGGTATCGCGTTTTTCTGTTTCTGGCCTTTGCAGTATTCAGTATGGTGGGGATGGTTCAGCAGACGCTCGGGTTCTATTTTCAGGATCGACTGGGACTGAGCGGCGTTCAGGCGGCGCAATATTTTTCCGCGGCCATGGTTGTGTCCTCCGCCGCGATGTTGGTGTCGCAGTATATCGTTGTTCGTTATTTCACGGGGCTTCCCTTGAAATTGGTGTTGTGGGGCCTGCCGTTTTGCCTTGTGTCATTCGTGCTGCTAGCCAACGCGCATACATTACCGAGTTTGTTGGTGGCAATTGCATTGTTTGGTTTCGGCATGGGGCAGACCACGCCGGGTTTTAATGCCAGTGCGACCTTGGTGGTGGAGCCCCACGAGCAGGGTGAACTGGCGGGGATGATGGGGGCAATGATTGGTTTAGGGTTTGTCAGTGGCCCACTGCTCGGCGGCTACTTGTACAAGCTGTCACCGTCTTACCCATACTGGTTTGCTGCGGTCGCCAGTGTGTTTGTTATCGCTTTGGTGATGAAAATCGAACGTGGCCTGCGGCGCCAGCGCACGTGGTCCGTTTGAGCGGACAGCGAGTCTAGCAGTTAGTTCCTGATCAAAAAATACGCGCTTCCCGCAGGGTGAGGTGTGCTGTGCTTGCGGGGGGATTTGAACAGTTTTATCCACAGGTTTATGCACGATATCTGGGGAAAACTGCCGAGGTATTTCCCACCGTTTTATGACAATAGTGTAGCTTTCTGCGGAAACTACGGCCTGGAAATGCGGTATTAGATTGATTATTTGAGCCTCTACATTAAAAACGCGTTGTGTGTGACGGTGATATGACAGATTTTTGAAAGCAGCGCGTGCGTTACCGTCGGCTGATTGCGCTATTCACCAAAGTTATGCACAGGGAAAGAGGTCGTTGGCAATAAACCGCTGAATGTCACTCTGAAGGCAATTCAACTTGCCTCTATATGGGATATTACTTACCGCTACTGCACATTTTTTTGCGGATTCTTTCCAGAATTGTTGCTAATGTGCTATGTATTTGAGACGTGTATCACATTACGTCGCGAGCTAGAAATACCGTCCCGCGGTTGATCGGATGAAACGTGTCGCGACTGTCAGGGAGAGTCCAATGAGCAAGACAGCATTGCCGATGCTTTTACCTTTGTGGCTAGCCGTTGTGGTGAGTCCAAACGCGATGGCATTGGGTTTGGGTGAAGCTGAGCTGGATTCTTTCCTTGGCAAGCCGCTCAATGCCCGAATTCCGGTATTCAGCGCGGATAACCTCGATGCGGAGCAATTAAATGTGCGTCTGCTCAATGTTGTGGATGCCGCCAGTGACAGCACCCTGAGTAACCTGGAATCGAGCAAAATTGTCATCCGCAAGGAAATCGACGCGAGCGGTCGCGGTGTGATTTACCTGCAAAGTCAGGTTCCCCTTAATGAGCCCTTCCTGAATTTCATTCTGCA
>JBFEVY010000138.1:0-8838 GCA_041546665.1 Spongiibacteraceae bacterium
GTCGAAGCCGCATTAACGGAATTTCGCGGCGATATTGAGCAAGTCCCGCCGATGTACTCCGCTTTGAAGCGCGACGGTAAACCCCTTTATGAGTTAGCCCGCAAGGGGATCGAGGTAGAGCGCAAACCGCGTCCCGTGCATATCTCCCGCTTCGATATGCTGTCTTTCCAGGCCGGCAACGCCGCGACAGGGTGTTTCGAGATTGCCTGCAGTAAAGGCACTTATATTCGTTCCCTGGCGGTGGACCTGGGGCAGGCCCTGGGTGTGGGTGCACATGTCGCGACCTTGCGGCGTTTGCAGGCAGGCCCGTTTACCGAGGCCATGTCACACAGCCTGGATGAAATTCAGGCGCTGCGTGATGCGGAGGATTTTGCCGGCCTTGACGCGTTGCTTCTGCCCGTTGATATGGCGCTGGATCACCTTCCGCGGGCGGAACTTGGTGAGTCCGCTGCCTACTATTTGCGCCAGGGTCAGGCCGTCCAAGTCTCAGGTTTGCCTGTTGAGGGGCAGCTGCGTTTGTACGACACCGAAGGCGTTTTTATGGGAATCGGAGAAATATTGGACGATGGGCGTGTGAAGCCTCGTCGTTTGCTGGCAAATATGTGATAATGCGCGGCTAAATTGCCGTCAACACGACAATTTATTGAATTGAGGGGAGAATCCCCCGAACCTGACTGTAGATATGCGCGGTCAGGCTCGTTTTTCGTCCGCATATCAGTAAGAGGATATAAACATGGCACTGTCTGCCGCTGAAAAAGCTGAAATCGTAAAAGAGTACCAAGTCGTTGAAGGTGACACGGGCTCTCCAGAAGTTCAGGTCGCTCTGCTGACCAACAATATCAACAAGCTTCAAGGCCATTTTGAAGGCAATAAAAAAGATCACCATTCACGTCGTGGTCTGATTCGCATGGTCAACCAGCGTCGTAAACTGCTGGACTACCTGAAGCGCAAGGATCAGGAACGTTATAGCAAGCTGATCAAGCGCCTAGGTCTGCGTCGCTAAAACAAGAATAAGTGAGGGGGCCTTAAGGGCCCCTTCATACATTTTAAAACCCCTTAAAAAGGGAGGAGTTATTTCGTGAATCCCGTTACTAAAACATTCCAGTGGGGCGGTCAGACTGTCACTCTGGAAACTGGCCGTGTTGCCCGTCAGGCTTCCGGCGCAGTTGTGGTCACTATTGGCCAAACTCAAGTTCTTTGTACAGTGGTTGGCGCCAAGTCTGCCAGCCCGGGCCAGGACTTTTTCCCCTTGTCTGTGCACTACCAGGAACGCGCTTACGCTGCGGGTAAAATCCCCGGTGGTTTCTTCAAGCGTGAAGGTCGTCCTTCAGAAAAAGAGACACTGACCTCTCGCCTGATCGACCGTCCGATCCGTCCACTGTTCCCCAATGGCTTTAAAAACGAAGTCCAGGTTGTGTGTACCGTTATGTCGGCTGAGAAAGACGTCGATCCGGATATCGCAGCACTGATCGGCACCTCTGCTGCTCTGGCAGTGTCTGGTATTCCTTTCGCGGGCCCCATCGGAGCGGCACGTGTGGGCTTTACTGCCGAAGACGGCTACCTGCTGAACCCAAGCTACAGCCAGCTGCAAAACAGCCTGCTGGACATGGTCGTAGCCGGTACCCAAGACGCGGTACTGATGGTGGAATCCGAAGCACAAGAGCTGACCGAAGACCAAATGCTGGGCGCCGTACTCTACGCTCACCAGGAAATGCAGGCCGCGATCCAGGTGATCAAAGAACTGGCCGCCGAAGCCGGCAAGCCTACTTGGGACTGGCAGCCTGAAGCGGAAAACACCGCACTGATGGGCGCCGTTGCCGACGGCTTCAAAGCAGGTCTGGGCGATGCTTACCGCATTACTGATAAAATGGAACGCTATGCCAAAGTGGGCGAGCTGCGCAACCAGGCGGTTGAGCAACTGGCTTCCGGCGAAAATTCAGAATACAGCGCTGACGACGTTAAAGGCGTTTTCGGCAAGCTGGAAAAGCAAATCGTGCGTCAGCGCATCCTCAACGGTGAGCCCCGTATCGATGGGCGCGATGGTCGCACTGTACGCCCCATCAGCGTTGAAGTTGGCGTACTGAACAAAGCTCACGGTTCTGCACTGTTTACCCGTGGTGAAACCCAGGCGATTGGTGTTGCAACTCTGGGCACGACCCGCGACGCGCAATTGATTGATGCCCTGGAAGGTGAGCGTAAAGACCCTTTCATGCTGCACTACAACTTCCCTCCCTACTCTGTGGGCGAGTGTGGTCGTATGGGTGGCACCGGCCGTCGTGAAATTGGTCACGGTCGTCTGGCCCGCCGTGGTCTGGCTGCGGTCCTGCCAAACCAGGAAGAATTCCCCTATACCATTCGCGTGGTATCTGAAATCACTGAGTCCAATGGTTCCAGTTCAATGGCTTCAGTCTGCGTCGGCAGTCTGTCTCTGATGGATGCCGGTGTGCCGCTGAAAGCACCCGTAGCCGGTATTGCCATGGGTCTGGTTAAAGAAGGCGAGCGCTTTGCCGTCCTGACCGATATTCTGGGTGATGAAGATCACCTGGGTGATATGGACTTTAAAGTCGCCGGTACCGCTGATGGTGTTACCGCACTGCAGATGGATATCAAGATCGAAGGGATTACCCAGAAGATCATGGAAGTTGCCCTGGAACAGGCGCAGCAGGCCCGCCTGCATATTCTGGGTCAGATGAACCAGGTGCTCGCGACTTCTCGCGAAGGTGTTTCCGATAACGCACCAAGTATGCATATCATGAAAGTCGATGCCGACAAGATCCGCGATATCATCGGTAAAGGTGGTGCGACCATACGTGGTATCTGCGAAGACACTGGCGCGCAGATCGATATCGAAGATGACGGCACCGTGCGTGTTTACGGCTCTGATGCAGGTTCACGCGACGCAGCAGTTGATCGCATTCTTGCTATCACTGCGGAAGCCGAGGTGGGTGAAACTTACACCGGTACCGTTGCTCGTATCGTGGACTTTGGTGCGTTTGTAACCATTCTGCCTGGTAAAGACGGTCTGGTTCACATCTCGCAAATCTCTGATGAGCGTGTTGAGAACGTCAGCGACTACCTGAAAGAAGGTCAGGAAGTCCGTGTGAAGGTGCTGGACGTAGACCAGCGTGGCCGGATCAAGCTGTCAATGAAAGAAGTTGACGAAGCGGCGTCAGAAGAGGTTGCTGCGGCGGAATAAAAACCCCGCAAGTTGATCTGAGAACCCCGCATCTGCGGGGTTTTTTGTTTTTGCTTGGACGACTCCCCAAGTATGATAAAAATTCAGCGCAGGTATCTCGGCGTTTTGAAATCACTGTGTTACCCTCAGGCGAGCAGCTGGACTCTCTCGCTGCAGGTTTTCCCAAAGCGCAGACTTTCGCTTGGGTGCAAAGAACCGGATTTTCAGGAATACCAAAAATCAACAAGGGGAATAGTAATGAAAAAATTTATCATGGCTTCAGCTTTGGTTGCCGCTTCCAGTGCCAGCTTTGCGGTTGCGCCTGGTGGTCCACACGGTGGTGGGGGAAATATGTTGTTTGCTGGCCAATCCGGCATGGCTTCTCACTTTGTGGCTTCCATTACTAACGGCACCTCAGGCAATAACACCTTTGGTATGACGTCTGGCACTAACGGTTGTTCAACTGATGGCACTTTGACCTACGGTGGCAAGAAGATGGTCAACGTGGGTGCGATCATGGACGAGCTGTCTGAGGACGTAGCGCGTGGTGATGGCGAGGCACTGACTGCCGTTGCTGTTTCTCTTGGCATCTCTGCTGATGACCGTCCGCTGTTTAAAGAAACTCTGCACAGCAATTTTGATGCGCTGTTCCCATCAGCTGACGTTCAGGCTGAACAAGTCATGGACTCTATCTTTGCGCTGATGCAGCAGGATGCGCGTCTGGCGAAATACGCTGCCTGATTCGGAGCGGTTATCATTTCAAAGCGGCCTGATCGGGCCGCTTTTTCGTATCTGCCGACCATAGAAATCGAATTGTGAGACTATTGATGCGGGCAGTCTGCAGCGTTCTACTTTTCTTTACGATTTTTGTTACCACGCCGCTGCTGGCCGACCAAAAGGGGGCAAGGGTTGACGCTGAAGTCGCGCGTTTGGCGCAGTCCAGAGAATGGCTGGCGCTGCTGCACTATCCGCGAGGTGGCGGCCAGAGTTACGTTGTCGACGAACAGTTTTTCCTTTCGCCAATGGGGCGTCGCGATCCGGTAGCAGAGCTGCAGGCCAGTATGTCCGGCCTGGCTGCCGACCGTGAATTGCTCTGTCACTACCCGGCTCGCTACCAGTATTTGTTACGGCACGGATTAATTTCGGCACAGACGCTGGATCACTGTCAGGAGTATCTGGCGTGGCGGAAAAAGCTCGATGTCCAGCGCGTTGTACTGGTTCTGGCGGCCAGCTATCTCAACAGTCCCTCGTCGATGTATGGCCACAGTTTTCTGCGCCTTGACCCGGGCGGTGAACGTGCGGCCTCACCTTTTCTTTCCTATGCGCTCAATTTCGGTGCCCAGATTCCGCCGGGTGAAAACGGCATGCTGTATGCGTACCGTGGCATTTTTGGTGGCTATCCGGGGTTTTTTAGCCTGCAGCCCTACTACGAGAAAATTCAGGAATATACCCGACTTGAAAACCGGGATATGTGGGAATATCAACTGACCTTGAGCCAGCCTGAAATCGAGATCCTGTTAAGCCACAGTTGGGAACTGAACGGCGTGCGTTTCGGCTACTATTTTTTTGATCAGAACTGCGCGTACCGGCTTCTGGAGCTTCTTGAAGTGGCCCGGCCCTCGCTTGATTTAACCACCGGCTTTGAGCGGGCCGCGATGCCGGTGGATACCATTCGTCGGGTCGTCGACGATAGCTTGGTTGATGACGTGGGGTACCGTGCCTCACGACGCAGTGAGCTGGATGCCCTAACCGAGGAACTGGGCAGGAAGGAAAAACGCATTGTGCGCGGGCTGGCTGAGGGGCGACTCGATGTTGGTGCGGCGAGTCTGGAAACTTACCCCGAAGCAATGCAGCAGCAACTGCTGATGGCGGCCTATCGTTTGTTGCGCTACCGCTATAACAAGGGGCGAAGAGAGCCCGAGATAGCCCGGCGCAGCCTGCTGTTACTGCGATCGGCCAATGCCCTCGGCAAAGTCGCATTGCCGGAACCTGAGAGGCCCGCCCGGCCTGATCAGGGGCACGCAACCTCGCTCTTTGCACTGGAGCTTGGTGAGTTGGAGAGCCGCACTTTCGCCAATATGGAGTGGCGGATCAGCTACCACGATGCAATCGATTCAATTTCAGGCTATCCCCCGGGTGCCAGCCTGGAGATGGGGCAGCTGCGCCTGCGCTGGCAGGAAGAGCAAGGGCTGAAATTACAGCAGTTTGTGCCGGTGCATATTCGCTCCCTGTCACCGCGGGATGCTTTTTCCAGTCCAATTAGTTGGCAGGTGAGAGGAATTGCCGAGCGGCTTCCCGGCGGCGAGTCTCCGCTGGTCACTGCCGTGCACGGCGGTGCGGGAGGAACCTGGAACGTACTGGGGGGCAACAGCTACCTCATGCCCTCGGTGCGCCTGGAGCACAACACGGAGTTTGAACACAACTGGCAGTTTGCTCCGGGGGCCGTGTTAGGGCAGCTTTGGCAGGGTCGTAATCAGTCGGCGGAATTGTCGTTGAGTTATTTCAACTTTCTCGATGAAGGTGAGCGTTGGGGCTATGGTTTCTCAGTTAATCAACGGTTAACGGACAATCAGGCCTTGCGTCTGCGCCTGGAACGGATGACGCGTAGGGGGCAGGAGTACGACGAGGTGGCGTTGTCCTGGCGCTGGTATTGGTGATGAAAGCTTTGGCGAAGTTTTTGGGTTGGCTGTTCGTTGCAGCAGTATTGGGCGGTTGTGAGGGATTACTGTTTTTTCCCATGAAGCCACTGGTGCGCACGCCGGCGGATGTCGGAGTGGACTATCGCGATGTCGGTCTTGTGTCTTCTGACGGCGTCGAGTTGCATGGTTGGTGGCTGCCCGCAAAGGGGGAGCCGCGGGCCACGGTCGTGTTTGCCCACGGTAATGCCGAAAATATCAGCACCCATCTCGCCAGTGTGTATTGGCTGCCCGCCGAAGGCATCAATGTTTTACTGGTGGACTATCGTGGTTACGGCCGTTCTGGGGGGCAACCAAGTGTGCGGGGCGCCATCGCCGATATTCAGGCGGCGCTGGATATGGTGTCTTCGCCGGGCTGGGGTCAGACCGGGCCGCTCGTTATGCTTGGGCAAAGCCTGGGGGCCAGCCTGGCGGGGCAGGCGTTGGCCAAGGGCGGGGAGGATTACTGTGCGCGGTTGGCGCGCTGGCCCGCCCTGCGCGGAGTGGTGCTCGACGCCGGCTTTGCGCGCTATGCGGAGATTGCCAAGGACGTGGCGAGTGGCCATGCGCTGACGTATTTGTTTCAGTGGCCGGCAGCCTGGGCGATGCCTGACGGAGTGGATTTGGTTGATGCTGTGCCCGAGCTGGCTCCGCTACCGCTGCTGGTTGTCCAGGGTAAAGCCGATGTGGTCGTGCCTTTGAAAAATGCTCACAGCATCTACGCGGCGGCGGGGCAACCCAAAACGCTGTACCTCTACGAGGGTGGTCATATTGAAACGTTCTTCCATCCTGGAAACCGGCGGCGGCTGGTCAATTTTATTGCGCAGCTGCCACCTCCCTCACAATGCCCGAAGAACTAGGTTGTTGCCTAGTGCTGGTGCCCACCAACCCCGTGGGCGTGGCCGTGCTCGCGCTCTTCGGCGGTGGCCTCGCGGATGGAGTCGATTTTGATTTTGAAGGTCAGGGACTTACCGGCCAGAGGGTGGTTGGCGTCGACGTCCACTGAGAATTTGCCAACTTTCACAACGGTGGCCGTGCGCTGGCCCTGATCGGTATTGAAGCGGACAATTTTCCCCGGTTGCAGTTTGCCTTCATGTTTGAGGTATTTGGCGGGAATGCGTTGTTGCTGGTTGTCTTTGCGAAGGCCATAGGCGTCTTCGGGCGCCAGGGTGACCTCAAATTCATCCCCCTCCTCGTGGCCCAACATGGCTTTTTCCAAGCCCGGAATAATATTGCGCGCTCCGTGTAAGTACAGCGTGGTCTGTTCGCCGAAGTTACTCTCTAGCTGATTACCGTCTGCGTCGCGCAGTTCGTAGAAAAATGCCACCACGCGGTGATTTGCCACTTCCATCGGGGTTCTCTCTGTTCATTAATTGAGGCGGCACATCGCGCGCCGGAAATTGGCGTGTATGGTAATCGCAGTTGCGTAACAGTGGTAGTATAGGGCCTGGAATAAAGCCAGCGGGCGGGAGGTGCTGTGTGGGCGAGGTGGTGTCGTTTCGCCGTCGGTCAGCGGACGCAAAAAAAAGTGCCGGAGGGACCCTCTGTCGAGAAGGGCACCACAAATGGCGAGTAGATAAGGCGCGCCAATTTGATGTGAAACAGGGGAAGTTGGTAACAGTTTACAAATGCGAGCGGTGCGGTAAGCAGCGCGTAAAAGCGCATTGATAGAGAGGCGTTCCGCCTCTCTACAGAGGACTTAGTGGGTGGTGCCGTCGTTCAGCTCGGCGCCGATATAGGCCAACCAATTCTGGGCTTCGTCGAGGCCTTCAACCGCTTTGACTACACTGGCCACGCCGAGAAGGTGTTCCAGCAGCAGTTTGCGCATCGGGAGATTGTGCTCTTGCGCTTGTTCCTGTAAAAACAGAAACGCTTGGGCACTGATGTCGTCAATGTGCATCTGTTCAGTGTTTTCGCGGTAGTCATCCAGCGCTACGATATTGGTGTTCGCCATCTGCATGTCCTCTTGTATATGGTGGCGAGTATAGGCAGTCGCTGTAATAGAGACTCTTCGTAATTACCCCTACCGCGAATGGGGGGAATGCTTATTACGCGCTTATTGCGGTCTTGTGAAATTGTTTTTCCGGGTGAAAAACCTGCTAAATAACAGGGTGTTATGTCAGATAGTATTGTAATTGGCGCCGACGGCGTCGAACAGATTCCACTCAAGCGCTATACCGAGAAAGCCTACCTGGATTACTCCATGTACGTCATTCTCGACCGCGCGCTGCCCAATATTGCCGACGGGCTGAAGCCGGTGCAACGGCGTATTGTGTATGCCATGAGCGAACTGGGCCTGAAGGCCAGCGCCAAATTTAAAAAGTCCGCCCGCACGGTGGGTGACGTTATTGGTAAATTCCATCCCCACGGTGACAGCGCTGTTTACGAGGCGATGGTGTTGATGTCACAGGATTTCTCCTACCGCTATCCTCTCATCGATGGCCAGGGCAACTGGGGTTCGCCGGATGATCCCAAATCCTTTGCCGCAATGCGGTATACCGAGTCGAGACTGACCAAATACGCTGAGGTGTTGCTTAATGAGTTAGGGCAGGGCACGGTGGATTGGGTACCTAATTTCGACGGTGCGATGGATGAACCGTCGGTATTGCCCGCTCGGGTGCCGAATATCCTGTTAAATGGAACCACCGGTATTGCGGTGGGGATGGCCACCGATATTCCGCCCCACAATCTGCGCGAGCTGGTCAGTGCCTGTGTACGTTTGCTCGACGAGCCCAAGGCGACGGTTGCTCAGCTTTGCGAGCATCTTAAGGGGCCCGATTTCCCCACCGACGCCGAGATCATTACGCCGCAGGACGAACTGCAGAAGCTTTATGAAACGGGTCGCGGCTCTTTGAAAATGCGCGCGGTATGGCAGCAGGAAGGCGATGATATTGTCATTACTGCCCTGCCGCACCAGACCTCGGGCTCCAAAGTGCTCGAGCAAATCGCCCAGCAGATGCAGGCCAAAAAGCTGCCGATGGTTGTGGA
>JBFEVY010000091.1:0-11087 GCA_041546665.1 Spongiibacteraceae bacterium
AAACTGGTTGAAGCGACGCCGGCGTCGCCCCAGCCCCAGCGGGCGGTCCATTGGGCTGCGCAGGTCAAAGTCCAGGTAATTCACCTCGTCGACACCCGAGTCGATCAGTCCATACTGCGGCTGACCGCTCTCCCCAATCAGTTTTTTCATCGACGCCTCCCCCGCCAAGTCACACTGCCCGGCAATGAATTATTGTATTGCGCTTTATCCCAACGCCAGGCTGCAGGCAGATCGAGAGTCCGCCCAAAATAAAAATGCCTGGTCAAAACCAGGCATTCAGGATTCCAGTACGACTTCCCGTCATCAAGATTTTTTCGGTCGCACGTAGAGCACCAGACTGTGATCCACCAGATCAAAGCCCCGCTCCTCCGCGAGTGCCCGCTGGCGCGACTCAATCACTTCGTCGTAAAACTCGATCACCTCACCGCTCTCCATACACACAATATGGTCGTGGTGTTCACCCTTGGCCAATTCAAACACCGAGTGCCCGGTTTCAAAATTGTGGCGGGTTACCAGACCGGCGGTTTCAAACTGGGTCAATACCCGGTATACCGTCGCCAGACCGACGTCCTCACCGGATTCCATCAACGCACGATAAACGTCTTCTGCACTGAAGTGCTGATTCTCAGTTTCAGCCTCTTCCAGTAGCTGCAAGATCTTGACCCGGGGCAGAGTGACTTTGAGTCCCGCCTTGCGGAGCTCCTGATTTTCGACAGACATTGTTGAGACCTTCGCGTTACGTATGGCTTTGCGGTATTATCCCACGCCTCTACGAGTGATTGGAACCCTGAATAATGCGCAAACCATTGGCCATCGCCAGCCTGCTCATGCTCCTGACAGCCTGTAGTTCATTTGAGTTTCCCGGCGTGTACCGCCTGAAAGTTGACCAGGGCAATATCATTACCCAGGAAATGGTCGATCAACTGGAGCTGGGCATGAGCCGCAGCCAAGTTGAATACGTGATGGGAACACCGCTGATCCGCGACACCTTCAGCCCGGATCGCTGGGACTACCTATATGTCGTCAATAAAGGCAGCGAGCGCGAGGAGCGCCACGAATTAACCGCCTTTTTTGAGAATGACCGCCTGGTCAAAATCGTAACCGACGTGCAACCTTCGGAAAAAGCGAAAATTGCCGCTGAGGGTGAGGATTCCGCCACCCAGGAGCAGTAGGCTTACTGCTCCGCCGCTTTGCGCGCCTTCACCTTGGCGGCGCGCTGCTTGCGCACCTCTTTCGGGTCAGCAATTAACGGGCGGTAAATCTCAATCCGATCACCCTCCGCGAGCTTTTCTTCCTCGGGCTTGCGGATTACCTTCCCGAAGACGCCCAAATCCACTGTTGCAAGATCCAATTCCGGAAACTGCTTGTCCAGGGCCGACGCCTGCACCGCTTCGCGCACCGTTGCTCCCTCTGGTAGCTCCAAGGGCACAATGCGTTGCACATGAGGCAGCGCATAGGCGACTTCAACATGTATGGTCTGTTTTCCTGACATCGTTTTATGCTTTCCCGTACTGTTGCGCGGCCCGCTTCACCAGCGCATCCACCAGATTATTGGCCACAGAGTTAAACAACTGTTTGGTCGCCGCAGCAACCAGCATTCCCCGCAGAGCAAAGTGCAAATGCAGGCTGACCTTACACGCGGCATCGCCCAGCACCAACAGCGTCCACTCGCCGTGTAAATCCTCAAAGGGACCATCCAACAAGCTCAACTTTACCCGACGAAACGGCTCCAACTCATTTCGGGTGGTAAAACTCAGGTTTACCCCGCCACGCGACAAATCCAGCCGCGCCTCCATTCGCTGCTCGTCGGCGAACAAAATCTCAGCCCCCACACAACCATCCATATATTGCGGGTAGGCTTCAACATCGTTAATCAACTGATAGACCGCCTCTGCCGAATAGGGCAGTAATGCACTGCGGCGTATTTCGTTCATCGCTTGTCAGACTCCATTATTGAATCACTGCAACCGCGTATACACACCCACAACCAACACGAGTAGCAACGCCGGCGGCGCAATATACCGCAAGAGTAGCTGCCAAAGCCAAAAACAGATTCTATCCACCCGGCGCTCGCGAATACCATACACCACACGAGGGACTCGCCAACCCGCAAACAGAGCGAAACACAACGCGCAGAACGGCAGCAGAATCTGCGCGGTGAGAATATCCAGCCACTCGTGCAGACTCCGCCCGGCAAAGTGCAGCGGGGTATCGGCCTGCATCGACACAATACTCAGGTCGGTCAAGGCCGCGACCACCACCACTGCCACCGGCGCCACCAGCCAGCGCGGCAGCCCCCAACGCTCCACCAAATAGGCAACCAGTGGCTCCAGCAAGGCAACCGCCGAGGTGAGCGCAAATACCGCCAAAACCGTGAAAAAGACCGTCCCGGCAATATCACCAAACACCAGATTCCCGAAGGTGTAGGGCAGCGAGATAAACAGCAGCGCCGGCCCCTCCGCCGCAATAATGTGCTGATCCACCACCAGGGCCAATACCAGCAGACCGCCGAGAAGCATTACCACCAGATCGAGAATGACCAGCGCGCTAACCTGCCGACCCACAGAGCGCCCCGAAGGAAAGTACGCGCCGTAGGCCATCAAGGCAAAACTGCCCACACTCAGGGTAAAGAAAGCCTGCTGCAAGGCGGAAAATGCAGCGCGGGCGTCAAAGTCCGCCCAGCGCGGCTCAAACATCAACGCCCTGGCAGCACTGAAATCCCCAAGCTCCGCGGCGTAGTACACCAACACCATCAGCACCAGCAACAGCAGAGGCAAGACCACCCGCAACAGCTTTGCCATTCCCCGCACCACGGTCATCGACGAGAACACGGCTACCGCAAAAAGAAACAGATGCGACCAGTAATGCTGCTCCGGCACATCAGCAAGCAGGTCACCAAAGGACTTGGCAATAGTATCCAGGCTCGCGGCGTCCATTTCCGGTGACGACATGCGCGCCGCATAGGCGGCCAACCAACCGGCCACCACCGCCAGACGCGCCACCAGCAACATTGCGGTTACCGTGGCGAGCTGCGACATCAGGGGCCAGTGCCGGCTGACACCGGCCAGTTCAGCAAACTGATCCACCGCGTGAATGGGGTTGGCACGCGCGCGCAACGCTACCCGCAACTGCGCAACCGCAACAGGCATCGCAACAAAGGCAAGCGCCGCAACGTAACAGGCCAGATACACCCCGCCACCCTGGGCAGCAATGTGCTCAGGCGTCGCCCAAAAGTCCCCCAACCCGGCCACCAGCGCGACCGCTGCGGCAAAAAATGTCCAGCGGCTAGACCAGATTCCTTGTACCTTGCGTTTTTGTATCGACCTGCCCCCCAACACGAGCACGTTTGCGTAGCGGTCTTTTTACCTGAGCCACCCGCAATTTGCCATATCCTTCGGTTATCACCCCACTCCAGACAAACACCCTACAATTAGTGTTAGCAGGGCCACGCTTGTCGCTCTATAATCGCCGCCATGAGTAAAAAGAAACCCAAATCCAGTAGCAACACTATCGCCCAGAACAAACGGGCGCGGCACGACTACACCATCACCGAGAAATTTGAGGCCGGCCTGGCACTGCAGGGCTGGGAGGTCAAAAGTATCCGCGAGGGCAAAGTCCAGATCACCGACACCTACGTCCACCTCAGAGATGGCGAAGGTTTTCTGATCGGTGCCAATATTACGCCCCTGCTCAGCGCCTCGACCCATTTTGTTACCGAGCCGACCCGTACCAGGAAGCTCTTGCTTCACAGCAAAGAACTGGCCAAACTAATCGAGGCCACCCAGCAGAAGGGGTACACCTGTGTGTGTACAGCGCTTTACTGGAAAAAGCATCTGGTCAAAGCGGAAATTGCCCTGGCCAAGGGCAAGAAAGAACACGACAAGCGGGAAACCGAAAAGGAGCGCGACTGGAGTCGCCAGAAGCAGCGCCTGTTACGGCAAAACAATTGAACACAACCATACCTATAAATGCCTGCCACACCTGCGGCAGCTTACAGCCAGACCCATAGCGCATGAAAACCCTGTATCTTTTGCGGCACGCCAAATCGAGCTGGGACGACGACCAGCTCACCGACGAAGATCGGCCGCTTACCCGACGAGGCAAACGTGACTGCGCCCTGGTCGCCACGGAGCTGGAACGCAGCGCGCGGCTGCCGGAGATTATTTACTGCAGCACCGCCCGCCGCGCCCAGGACACCCTGAAATGCTTCAAGCTGGAATCCCCCGCCTTTAACGGTATCGATACGGTCAAAGACGATGCGGTTTACACCTTTGAAATGCAGAGTCTGCTCGGCCACCTCAAAGAGCTGCCAAACAATCAAAACAAGGTTATGATTGTTGGCCACAATCCAGCACTACTGGATCTGGCTAATTTTCTTTACGACGGCAAGATCACCCGCTTCAGCACCTGCGCCTTCATCGAATTGGAAATCAATATCGAGTACTGGGATCAGTTGCGAGCGGACAGTGCAAAACTGATAGAGATTATCTATCCCAAGCAATTACGCTAAACGCTACAGCCGCCAACAAGGACGCCTCTACCTCCAATGAGCGATAATCCGGTTCTCCGCGATATCCGCATCGTTAACGATGTACTGATCCTCAAAAAAAGCCACAAACTGATTCGCCGCATGCGGCGCAACCTGCCAGAGCCCGAGATTCACGGCTACCAGGTGTGGAATTCCTCTTTCCTGATTATGGATTACCTGCTTCAGCATCCGCCAAAAAAGCGGAGCAAGATCATGGAGATCGGCTGCGGCTGGGGCATTCTCAGCGTGTTCTGCGCCGAGCACTTCAAGGCCAAGGTCACCGCGACCGATGCCGACGAACACGTTTTCCCCTATCTCGAAGCCCACGCCCTGCTCAATGACGTTTCGGTGAAAACCCGAACTGCGCGCTATGAAGAACTGAGCGTAAAAGACCTGAAGGGACAGCAGTATATGCTGGGTGGCGATATCTGCTTCTGGGACAAACTCGTCAAACCGCTGTTTTCAGCCATTAGCAACGCCAGGGAAGCCGGCGTGAAGTGCATTATCATCGCCGACCCCGGCCGCTCACCCTTTCACAAGCTCGCCAAACGCTGCAAGAAGCAATGGGGCGACGACGTTGAGCTGGTCGACTGGTCCTGCGAGGAACCCAAAAATATGAGCTGCGAGCTGCTGATCATTCGCCAGTAACCCGCAAGGGCCTGGGACCGGAACCCAGGCCAACGCTCAAGACGCTAGGACTTTTTCTTCTTTTTGCCCTTGGTCAGTTTGGCCTTGCTCTTGGGTCGGTATTCAAGCTTGGGCAGGCGGGGCAGCTTGCCACGCTCCAGGTAATCGTGAATCAACTCCTGCGACTGAATCTTGCGCGTACCCGGCTTGCGCACCCGGAAGCCGTTGCTCTGGCTGGCATCGATAATCCGCGCTTTGACGTTGTCCGCCCACTGGATATCGATAATGTTCTGAATCATCGCCTGCAGACGCGGATCGTAAATGGGGCAACTCACCTCGACCCGAAAATCGATATTGCGGGTCATCAAATCCGCCGAGGAAATAAAGTAGCGCGGCTCGCCGCCATTGCGGAAGATGTAAACCCGCGGATGCTCAAGGTAGCCGTCGACAATACTGATCGCCTCAATATTCTCACTGATGCCGGGCAGCCCCGGGACCAGCGCACACATTCCCCGCACAATCAGGCGCACCGGTACACCCACGCCACTGGCCTCGTAGAGCTTGTCTACCACCTCGCGGTCGACCAGGTTGTTACACTTGAGAGTGATACCGCATTCCTTACCGGCCTTGGCATTTTCAATCTCGGTATCGATCATGCCAATCAGGCGGTCGCGACTGTTCAGCGGCGACACCGACAGATGCTGAAATTTGTGGCGCTTGTAGGTAAAGGCAATAAAATCGAAGACCTTTGCCACCTCGTCGCCAATGCTCTGGTCGTACGTCAGCAGGCTGAAGTCGGTATACACGCCGGCGGTCTTTTCATTGAAATTCCCGGTACCCACGTGGCTGTAGTAGCGCTGCACGCTGCCTTCCTGGCGGGTAATCGAAATCAGTTTGCTGTGCACCTTCAACCCCGGCACACCCAAAATCACGTTCACCCCGCCATCGGTAAGACGCTGCGACAGCACAATATTGGCCTCTTCATCGAAACGCGCCTGCAACTCCACAATCGCGGTGACTTGCTTGTGATTGGCCACCGCGTTGAGCAGGGCATCAACCACATGGGAGTTTGACGCCACCCGATAAAGACTGATCTTGATGTCTTTCACCGCCGGGTCAATGGCCGCGGTTTTCAGCAAGTCGGTCAGGTAGTTGAAGTTATGATAGGGATAGAACAGCAGAATATCCTGCTCCCGCATACAAGCCATAATATTGGAGGACTCATCGATCTGCTTGTGCGGAATCACCGGCAGCGATTTGCGATCCAGATAGGCCGGCCCCAGATTGGGAAACTTCATAAAGTCTTTGGAGTTGTGGTAACGCCCACCGGGAATCATGGAGTCCAACCGCCCCAGGCCCAAACGTTTGATCAGGTATTCCTGCAAATCGCTGGGCATAGCCGCGTCGTACACAAAGCGCACCGGGTCGCCCTTTTTGCGGCGCTTAAGACTTTGGGTCATTTTTTCCACAAAGGTCTGGGTCACCTCTTCGCTCAGTTCCAGCTCGGCGTCCCGGGTCAGCTTGATGGTGTAAGCCTCGGCGCTGTCGAGAGGAAAGATACCCCGAAAGACCTCGGGCAAACAGAGCCGAATAATATTCTCCAGCACAATCAGCACCCGACCGCGTTTGCCCTTCTTGCTGGGAATACGAATAAAGCGGTCAATGCGGTTGGTGGGAATCTCCAACAGTGCAAACTTGACCTGGCCCTCATAGGTCAGCTTGATCGCCAGATAAATAGACGCATCATTCAGCTCCGGCACCGGGTTGGCGTCGTCGAGCATAATCGGCACCAGCTCCTGCTGGATATGGGAGTGGAAATAGGCCCGGGCAAACTCGATCTGGTTGGCGTCGAGCTGCTTCTCGTTCACCACATAGATTTTGCGGCGGCGCAGCTCCTTGAGGTTGTCAGAATACGTTGCATCAAAGCGGCGCTGCAGCTTGAGTACGGTCTGGCGGATTTCCTCCAGCAGTATCTGGTACTCCTCCTGCTTCGAAGGCGTGGAGAAAGCCGCCAGACGGCGCACATCCGCCACCCGCACGCGAAAGAATTCGTCGAGGTTGTTTGAGAAAATACCGAGATAGCGAATCCGCTGGATAACCGGCACATCCGGGTCGGCCGCTTCCTGCAGCACCCGCTCATTAAATGACAACCAGCTTAACTCCTTAGCCACCCATGCCTGTTCAGTGGTGATCTCGGCCATTCAGCGTCCCCTTCTGGACCAATTGCGACAAACCGCAAGATTACGTAAGACGAATGTCATTTTAATGACATATTACAGCAGTCGCATTTGCGCTTCACTGCCGATACACTTTGCTCATTAACAAGGGAACGCAGTACATGTCTCAAAACGTCGACTCCTATGCCGCCCTGGACCTGGGCTCCAACAGCTTCCACCTGCTTATCGCCAGCTTCAAGGACGACAAGCTGAAAATCATAGACCGACACAAAGACATGGTGCGCCTGGCCGCCGGCCTGGACGACAACAATATGCTCAGCGAAGACGCCCAACAGCGCGCGCTGGAAAGCCTGGCCAAAATCGCCAACCGCCTCAGCGGTGTTCCCAAGAAGCAGATTCGGGTGGTCGGCACCAACACCCTGCGCGCCGCTGCCAACGCCGCCGAGTTTATGGCCGCCGCCGAAGCCACCCTGGGCGTACCCATTAACATCATCTCCGGTACCGAAGAGGCCCGCCTGGTTTACCTGGGCGTCGCCAATGACCTGGCCCCAGAATCCAAAACCCGACTGGTGATCGACATCGGCGGTGGCTCCACCGAGCTGGTTACCGGCGACCAAAACCCCAAGCTGCTGGAAAGCCTGCCCATGGGCTGCGTCAGCTTCAGCATGCGCTACTTCCCCAATGGGGTGATCAGCGAGAAACAATTCAAGAAGGCCGTCAATGCCGCCCGTCAGCTGCTCTCACCCTATGTAGAGCAATTCAAGGACCAGTGGCAGGAAGTCGTCGGCTCCTCAGGCACCATTCGCAGCATCTGCAATATGGCCCACGAACAGGGCCTGTCGGACGTGGGCCATATCACCCGCGACGGCATGGAAACCTTAAAGACCCAGTTGCTGCAAGCCGGTCACTGCAGCGAAATCCAGGTAAAAGGCCTGAGCGACGACCGCCGCGACGTGATCGCCGGCGGCTTTGCCGTACTCTACGCCCTGTTTGAAGAACTGCAGATACCCGATATGCACGTCTCCACCTACGCGGTGCGGGAAGGCATACTCTACGACCTGGCCGGGCGTTTTTTTCACCGCGACAAACGCGACGAGACCATTCGCCACCTGATCGACCAGTACCGCATCGACACGCGCCAGGCCGACCGGGTTGCCGAACTCTGCCAGCGCTGGCTGCCCGCCATTGCCGAACACCTCACCACTCCCGTGGACGAAGCCGAAAACCTATTACGCTGGGCGGCCCAACTTCACGAACTGGGTCTGGCCATCGCCCACGGCGGCTACCACAAACACGCCGCCTATATTCTCAGCAATGCCGATATGCCCGGCTTCTCCCGGCAGGAACAGGCCCGCCTCAGTCTGCTGGTACTCAACCACCGCCGCAAACCCAAACTGCCCGGCAGCATGACCTACGGCGTCGCCCCGGACTGGCTACTGGTCTGCGTGCTGCGCCTGGCCTGTATTTTCTACCGCCGCCGCCAGGCAAAAGCCCTGCCCGCCGAGATCACCCTGCACTGCCAATCACCCACATCGCTGCGCCTTAGCGCACCGGCCAGCTGGTTTGACGACAATCCCCTCACCGCCGCCGACCTCAGCGACGAAGCCGATATCCTCAAGAAAAACCTCGACATCGACCTTGAAATTGAACAAACCGGCACCATAACTGAAGTCAGCGCCTAGGGCCTGTTCACATAGCGGTAAACACTTGTCGCTAAGCCAGGCACAAAGCGTTACAATCACCACTGCTTTACGGGGCCGATTTGGATTCGACGCCGGTTACAAAGCTCTTGAGTGCATGCCGTGATGACAGCGAATCACGTTAATCAAAAGCTGTAATCTTATAGTTGCCAACGACGACAACTACGCTTTAGCGGCTTAAACCCCGCTAACGGTCGCTAGCGGATGCTTGTAAACGTGAAACGACCGTCATATAGAACAAGCTAGCGACGCGGTATGTCTGAGGCCAACTCGCGAAACCTTTGAACTCGGAATCGCCAATTACGTCCTGCCCGTCGGGCTGTTTGCGGCTAAATCAATTGACGGAATCTAAGCATGTAGAGCCCTGAGTGGCGGACTGACGGACGGGGGTTCAAATCCCCCCGGCTCCACCAATCACGGGTCCCACCAAGACCCACTCACACCCAGTTATTCCCATTTATATCAAACACTTACCGAGACAAAGCCGAACCCCGGCTTGGTCTCGGTGGGTGCTACTGGGTGTGGAAAAAGACACCAAAATGCCACAACGGCGACACAACGCCCCTTCACGTACTCCGTTTCAGCCCTCCGACGCATCCAAGCCATTCAGGAAACACACGAGTTCTACTCAGCCCTGTCTGAGCTCACACCCGACACTGACACCGTATTCGTACACGACCTCGACCTATCCCTCTCAGATACTGGGCTGAAAACCTTCGCGAAGCGCAAAGCCCAACAAGTCAGCACCCACTGCAAAAACTGGCAAGGCTTTCCAGAGACCCTGCGAGAAGATCTGGACGACTTCGCCGCACCCTACGGACTGTCCTCTCCCGCAACAGACACACCGGAGCAGGCGGCTCGCATCATGTCCGAGCCCAACTGGTGGACAAAACACTTCCGCGCGCTACAAAAGCAAAAGCACGACGCCGTCGCGCGTTGCCTCAACCTGGTCAGTAAACACGCCCACAAGTACACCAGCCAATTCGCCCAGACACTCCACGAGTTTGCCGAAATCCGCGCCCAGGAGTTCCAAAAAAAGCACGAACTGATCAACAGTAAAGGCGAAAGGCGCTCCCTCGCCGACATCGCCCAGCACAATTTAACGAACCCCACGGTGCGCAATGCCGAGCTAATGGTCAGGATCAAAGGGTTTGAGCAGGTCGGCGCGCTGTATAAACACACTGCACAGTTTTTCACCCTGACAACCCCTTCGCGGTTTCACTCGACGCTTGCCAATGGCCTAGCTAACCCCAAATACGATGGCAGCACCCCAGCAGACGGCCAGCAATGGTTAAGTGATAATTGGAAACTAATTCGCGCCAAACTACACCGAAAGGGAATACGGCCCTATGGGTTCCGAGTAGTTGAGCCACATCACGACGGCACGCCGCATTGGCACCTACTGCTATTCACCGCGCCGGCGCACACCCAACGACTAGATCAAATAATCCGCCACTACATGCGCAAAGAGCAGGAATCCGGCTCGGAGCAGCACCGCGTCAAAACTGAACTTATCGATCCCGAGAAAGGCTCAGCCGTCGGATATATAGCTAAGTACATCTCCAAAAACCTCGACGGGCGCCATATCGACACCGACCAGGACGGCACACCTGGTAAGCAAGCCGCAAAACGCATTCGCGCCTGGGCCAGCACCTGGAAAATTCGCCAGTTTCAGCAGATCGGCGGCCCGAGTGTTTCCGTTTGGCGCGAATTACGCCGCCTGAAACCGGAGGAAAGCGCCGGATGTGCGCTGACCGAAGCGCACACCGCCGCTGACTCCGGCGACTGGGCGGCATTTGTCATCGCAATGGGAGGCATCGACTGCCCCCGAACGAATCGCCCACTTGGTATCCACCGCGCATACCGGGAATTGATCGACACCCGAACAGGAGAAATCACGCTCGACGATAAAGCCTGGCACGGAGGTAAGAAGCCCGCGCCGGTCACTGGCTTGAAAGTACCACAGGGCGTTGTGATCACACGGAAGGAGGTCTGGACCACGGTGCCAACTGGGAGCCCCGAGATGCGTATGGATTCGCAGAATCCGTACGCATC